>CAZEPC010000317.1:0-5910 GCA_964513765.1 uncultured archaeon | reverse complement strand
GGAACCAGCCATCCTCGGACTAGATTTGACTTTTCCACCGAGACCCAGCTCAGGTCAAGGTATTGCACATCACTTGATCTTCGGGCCTCCATGCACCTTTCGGCGCACTTCGCCCTGGCCAGGCCTAGATCGTCCGACTTCGGGCATCACATCAGTGACTGTAGGCGCGATTTCACACCACACCTCTGGACAGAACCCTGTGTGTTTTCCGGGCATTCTAAGATGCAAAGAAGGCCGAAGCCCTCTCCGGTAAAACATCAGTGATAATCTGCTTGCAGGCGTATTGGTTTCCCTTTGATTTTGGGGATGATCCCCTTAATCTCGCCACTAACATGAGCTCCCTGGCTGATGGTTCTAGAACAATGAAGCAATCTTGATCCGCTCCCTACGTCAATCGGGTCACCCCGAACGACTTCAGAGAGCATTTTTTCTTTCAGACCGCTTCCATCTTAAGCAATATAGTTTCAGGCGCTTTTCAATTCCATTCCTGGGTGCTTTTCATCTTTCCCTCACGGTACTATTGCGCTATCGGTCTTTGGTTATATTTAGGTTTCCCTGATGGTATCAGGGGTCTTCACATGGATAAACCATCCCATGCTATTCGGGCTACTTGTCATTAACCTTTTGAATTAAAGTTACGGGGCTATCACCCTCTCTGGCAGAACTTTCCAGAACGCTTCACCTTCTTCAATTAGGTTAGACACAAGGCCGCACACCACATCTCCTCACGGTTTCCCGGAGGATTCGGTTTGACCTTTTCCAGTTTCGCTCGCTGCTACTCATGGAATCACTGTTGTTTTCTTTTCCTGCGCTTACTATGATGCTTCGCTTCAGCACGTTACCCTTCCCTGGGGGGAATGATAGAGTATTAACCCTACCAAGACGTCTCATTGGGGGATCCCGGGGTCTAAGTCTTCTTGCGACTAACCCGGGCTTATCGCAGCTTGACACGCCCTTCATCAGATACAAAGCCAAGACATCCACTATATTGCGTCGGCGTATGGACTTTAATCAGGCACGAGCTTCGAGTGCTTATCGGCGGCGAAATGCCGCATTGAGGTTTTATTGTGCGTTGAGCATTGTGATACTTCCGTCGGATATCTAATCATCATCCTTTCTTTACACCCTGCACATATGCATCAAACAAATCATCGGAACTCAGAGATAAACAATGAGAACAGATTAAAATTGATTTGATGAACATGATAAGATTACGGGTGATACAAAAATAGATAAACTATTACCACGGCCAATCAGTCATGCGAACCACTCAAACCGGTCAAAATCAATAATTACCCGAGAACTCGAGAACCATTTCGTGACCATACTTGAGAATTACGGGTATACACCTGCACACATCTACGATGTGCGCTCGATATATACTCATTTATTACAATTACGTTTGTTACTACTACTTTAACGGGTAATCCGATAAAACGGACTACACGTTAAAATCCTTTTTTATTACTTAAAATTGGGATTTCGTATATCGTATATAACATTCGTTACTCCAAATTATTGCACCGGATTACTATTTGTCCCCAAACTCTTTTTAAAAGTTTGGATAACCCGGTTTCGATTACAATCAATGCCTTTTACGCCCTCGCTTTTTGCCCTTACTTTCAAGTTTTCCCATCATCAGTATCACCAAATAGTTCAAGTATTCTTGTATATCACAGCTCTACAAACCCACCAAGCCAATAATCTTTTACAACCATCAGCATGTGCTTTATGGGTACTAAGAGTCAGGATAGGGGAATCATTAGGACAACTAAACAGAAGTGCCCAACGGGTTATTGCGTCCATAGTATAATAATTCAATTCATCACCTGTAGTACATGTAATCGGTTTATCAATGGACGGTCTAATCAGTTAGGAGCAAAGATTCAACAATAATCTTCACGAAATATGCCAGCAGGACCTTTGAACACGCAAGTAAGATGGTACGAAAAGGTACGCATCGTACGTGTTTGATGAAACTTCCGCATTAACTAATCCCTCCCATTCCAATCGGACCGGATTGGCTGTTTTTGTCCGCAAACCATTTCATGAAAGAAATGAGTACGAACCAATGAAAGGGGTAATGGTGTTTCATCCCGTATCTCTCTCCAAAGCCCATTGTTTTTTTGGGCCTCCTTGATTAAAATTATGTTGCTTATGGCACGGTCAATGCAAATTGGGATCTATATCCAACCTGCTACTATGCAAGCGACACAATTTGGTGAGATACATATATATGCAAAACATGCTTTTAATTGCATGTTTATGTCCCAATATTTTAGTTTTCTATACTGGGCTAATATATGATAAGAAGTAACCCTATTAAAATTTTATTTGATGGATAAGATTTATGAAGGATGAAAAGAAAAAGTTTATATGCCATTCTACATCCTTTTTAAGGGGAATTAGGTCCTTCAACTATGTGTTTGTATGGAGTGAATAATTTTTTTTTATTTTTCATTTGATGAGAAATTTTATTCTTTTCTCCTTCCTTATATTTATTAATGAATTATCAACCCAACACTTTTTTTGAAGCCCCGAAAGCAAAAAAGAGTTCTAAATATAGATTCGGGTTATTTGGTATTCCTTGGGATGCCAACTCCACCCACTTAAAAGGCTCTCCACGGGCAACCCCTTCTGCTTTAAGAAGCCTATCGTATCATGTATCCACTATGACGGAATTATCCCAAAATATATTTGATTTTAATATCGGTGATTTTGGGGATGTTTCTATCTTACCGTCTAAACCTCAGATGACAGAGAGCAATATAAAACAAATGTTGGAAATTGTTTTTCAAGGTTATAACCAACCTAAATCGGTTATACCTGTCATGATTGGAGGAGATCATTATTGTACCTATCCAGTTATTCGTAATCTGGCCCAAATATACGAAAAAAAAGATCAAGAGGATTTTGGGGTCTTAATATTTGATGCCCATTTAGATTATTATGATGCATGGTTGGGAAAAGAAGAGAATATGCACTGCACCATAACAAAAAGAGTAGCTAATATTGACAATATCGGGCCAAATAATACCGTGGTGTTTGGGGCACGGGACATTGATACTCCAGAACTTGACCAAGCACAAAATGATGGATTGTATTTTGTAAAAATGCATGAAATTGACCCTAAGGGGAATTATTCAAAAATAGAAGAAAAAATTGAAGGTGTTATAGAGCATTTTCATAATCAAGGGATTAATAACCTCTATATTTCTATTGATATTGATGTATTGGATGGGCCTACTGCCAGTGGGACTGGTTATGCATTCCCCGGTGGCTTACTCTATAGGCATCTTTGGTTCTGTCTTAAAAAAGTGGTTAGGGATTTTGATGTTGTGGGTTTTGACATGGTAGAGGTGGCACCTGATTTAGACACACCTTCCAAACTCACACAAAATACTGCAATAAAGCTGATCGTCGAATTAATGAGCTTTATTTATATGAAACAAAATGGAATTAATTTTTAGAAAGAAACCTAATTCAGACTTTTTCAATCTCCAATCTTTCAATATGTAATTAAAATTCAATTTGGTGATGATAATGGACAAAAATAATAATAAAAATGATAATGATGAATTTAAAGAACCCCCGGTTGAGCAAATCGAAGTATCGGCTAGCTCTGATATTGTTTCCCTGATTAATAGTTTTTCAAACATGGGATTTAATGCTAAGCGTTTGGCAAAAGCATGTAAAATATATGAACGTATGATTTTAGATCAAGATTGTACAAAGTTTTTTGCCTTGGCGGGTGCAATGGTGCCTGCAGGTCTTCAAAATGTAGTAATTAATTTCATTGAACAAGGATTTGTAGATGTTTTGGTCACTACTGGTGCGAATTTGACTCATGATGTATGTGAAGCCTTGGGACATCACCATTTACAAGGTTATTCCAGTGAAGATACTGCAGTAGATGCGAAACTTCACGATGAGGAGATGAATCGGATATATGATGTATTCATGCCTAATAACATTTATATTGAGATGGAGGACTGGATTCGTTCATTTGAAATTGATCCGAAACAACCTGTGAAAACGGCACTGTGGAAATTAGGTGAAAATTTACCCGAAAATTCTAAATCAATTCTTAAATCTTGTGCAGAGAATAAGGTCCCTGTTTATTGTCCTGCTATTACTGATTCTGGTTTGGGTATGCAACTTTCATTTGCCTATCCTGCTTTAAATTTGAATCATTTTGATGATTTGCAAGATATGATTGGAAAAGCTTGGGACTCTAAAAGGGCTGGTGTATTTATTTGTGGAGGTGGGGTACCAAAGAATTTTATTTTTCAAGCAATGCAATTTACTCCTGCAAGTGCTAGTTATGTAGTCCAAGTAACCACGGATGTACAAGTTTCTGCAGGTGGCCTTTCTTCTGCCTCATTAAGCGAGGCAATTTCATGGGGTAAAATTAATGAAAAAGGAGATACTTCTCAAGTCCATTTGGATGCTACTGTTGCACTTCCGATTGTTCTTTCATATCTTAAAGAAAAGAAAAAGGGATGGAAGGCACCATAGATTTCAATTAAAGATATAAAGTTAACAGATTATATTGGGGAAATATTAAAAATTAAAGAGAAGAGAAAAAGAGAAAAGAAAAAAAGAAAAGAGAAAGGAAGAGAGAGAAAAGAGATGAAATGGCAAAATAAATCAAATATAATTTCACAAATAAAAGATCTTCTTAAACCACAAAGTGAGGATAAACCACCAATATTTTTATTGCATTTGGTGTCTCAGATTCAAGATGAAAACAATCGGTTTTTCTTTAGCCAAATGGTAAAGCAAATTATGGAAAAAAAACGGTATTGTGTGGTTATTTTCCAAGATCATTCTATTTATTCATTATTAAATCCTTTTGAAGAATTGGATGAATTCTTGGAATACGATCGGTTTTTGGCTTTGGTGAATTTAAATCATATGTTATCTCTGTTGCCCTCCCTTTTAGATAAAACAGATCTTCAAAAAAGAAAAAATCTCGAATTTGTCGAGAATGCAATAATCGGTGAATGTTTTTCTTTATTCAGTAATGCCCCTCAATCAAGAGTTATTAAGATTTGATAAAATATGTCGTTAAAAAAAGACTTCAACAGAAAGATTGTTGTTTTAATCACAGAAGCTCCATATTCTAAACCTTTACTGATTGAAAGACTTAGATATCTAGAAAATATTGCTCGGAACTGTGAATATCTGGTTCTCTTCTTTTATCTCGATGGGATCCATCAATTGCATGGGGGGCAGAGCCCTAAAAATTTCATTGATATCGAATCTTATTGGGATAATTTTGCCCAAAAGTTCGAAAATGTCGAATTCATGGCATGTTCTAGATGTGCTGGGGCTAGAGGCTATATTGATTTTTCCCAATCTGATACGGAAAAAAATATTTATCGTGCTAAAGATCTTTTAGATTTCATAAAGATTGTATCAATCTTGAAGTTAGGAAAGCTTGTGCAGAAAGGATATCGGTTGATTCAGATTTAGGATTTTTTAAATCAATAACAATAACATTTCAACATGCTAAAAAAGTTGATTAATATGATTATAATTTTAAAGACTCCTCCCTATAGAGATGAAAATGTTTTAGGGGGCCTTTTTATCGCATTGGCTCGGGCCCAAGAAACACAAAAAGAAAGCCATGATGAAGAATCCCCAGAATTGGAAAAAGTTAGTGTCTTTTTTGTTGAAGGGGGGCTTTCAAGCATTTATAAGGGGGATTTAACAAATACTTTATTGGGAAATGAACAAATGTGGAAAAATGAAGTTTCATCAATAAAAGAAGATGAATATTGGTCAGGTCATCAATTCAACGTGGCCGATATTGTTATGCAATTGTATGGGATGGTTTCTTTTTACTATATTCCCCCCACAAACCCTCAGAATCCTTTTTATTTTCTCAATCATCACAAATTTTCT
>CAZEPC010000316.1:0-5933 GCA_964513765.1 uncultured archaeon | reverse complement strand
TTTATTTTTTATGAAATTTTATCATTTCTATTGAGTTTTCTCTTCTAACACAATTTCAACATGAGTTAAATTTTTAAAGTAGGGCGTACTTCTTCCATGGGCTCTTTCAATATATCTTTTGATTTTTCTCCCGCGCATAGTTGCAGCGTGAATAATTTTCAATCTATCAGGATCTAACCCGTTATAGGCAGCATTTGATTCTGCATTTGATAAAACTTCATATACTTTTGCTGCGGATTTAATAGGAAATCGACCAGAATGCCATTTAAATTGTTTCATTCCATGTCGATGCCCAACTTTTTTGTTGAATCTGCGGAATGGAACAGGCTTTTCTTTATTGATGACACCCTCTAAGTATCTTTTAGCAACATCTAGATCCATTCCCTTAATTGTATTACATACTTCTCTCGTGTTTTTTGGAGAGATTTTCATATCTCGACCGCTTGCTTTTGCTGTCCGGTCTTTATCCAATGTACGTCCGTCTGTACTATAGCCCCAATTTGGCATCTTAACCATTCCTTGTTATAATATTAAATAATTTAATTCCAATGTTGATCATATAGACTCGCTAAGGTTTTATCCAACGAGTATATATAATCATGTAATAATCTTAATGATTATATTTTCATTCAGACTTATTCCATTCAGATGTTTGGGTTTTGTCCAAATGATGAATGTGGAAGTGGTACCGAAATATTCCGTTTCATTTATACACCCATAACTTTTCTTGGGCAATTCAAGAGATTTTCGGGCACATCCACCCCCAAGGTTTTTCATGCTTGGCGGTTTAATGAGATCAATTTTTTGTAGATTAATGATCTGTAAATTGGATAGTGGGTTTTCTATAAAAAAATTTACGAATTTCAAAGATCGTATATAAAGTTTATTCTTTGCTCAAAAATCTCGGAGAAAAAAGAATCACAAGAATTTAGTCGAAATTTTAGAGAATTTTATTGAAAAATGATAGATATGAAGAGTTAGAAAAAATGTCTAATGAAATATTTTTGTATGTTGATAGGGTAAAAAGAAAATAATATAAAAGAGGCATAATGAAAAGTTACAAATAAAAAAAGAAACGTATTGATTCGACTATTTTAGAGGCACAAATTGACTGGATCGAGTTGCACCAACACCAGGTCGGCCATGTTGAACTCTTTTTGTAGTTGGTGAGAATTCACCCAAATACATACCAATCATTTCTGGTGTAATTTTAATAGGAATATATTGAATTCCGTTATGTATGGCAATAGTTAACCCAATAAATTCGGGAAAGATTACCATGTCTCTATTGTGCGTCCGAACAATAACATCTTTGCCGGCTTTTTTAGCTTTTCGTGCTTTTTTTAACTGTTTCAGGAGCTTTTTTTGTCGTCTTGGCATGCCTCTTCTTAGACTCCTTCGCTGTCTAGCCGGTAGAAGTTTAATAAATTGTCTCATACTCATTTTTTTCAATTCATCAAGAGTTTTGCCTCGATAAGTGAAGCGCCGTCTTGAAACTTTCTTGGACTTGTCGTCTGCCATATTGAGTAAAAAAACCTTTAATAAATTAAAAAATTTTTGATCTATAGAAGCGAAATAATATCAACAAAGAAAAATTGTAGAAATAGGCTTTTAACAGATGAACAAGTGAAAAAAATATGCAAACAATAACCTTACAACCTGGTAGAGGAACAAAATTATATAAAAATAATGACCAAATCCTTAATGTAGAATTCATAAGTAAAGATGGAAAAAATATAGGGAAGCAAATTCAAAACTCCTTAATGATTATCGGAAATCTCCTGGGAAAGATTGGGCACCTAGGAATAGCATCCCAAAATGGATATAAAGTGAAAATAAAACCCGATGATCAATATATGATTATCAATAATAGTCCAAAAGAACTAAATTTTAAATTTGACAATGATATCTCCGATCATGAAGTTATTTATGATCCCTACTTATATGAAGATGAAGATCACTCAACCGTTGATCCAGAGGTGTTTAAGAAAGACCATCCCGTTCCAGATGGATATATTGATATTTTACCCAAATGGTATTCTATTAAATTTACCTACCCAGATGAAAATTATATTTTTATTCGACCAGGGTTAGGAATTAGCCTTCAAACCCATAAACAAAGAGAAGAACATTGGGAGGTAGTTCGTGGTAACCCAATTATTATTTCGGGATCCCAGATATTTTACAATACCCAACCTGGTGATAAATTTGATATCCCTCTCGGAGATCTCCATACAGTCATAAATGATTCAAAGGATGAGTGGATTTTGATAAAAGAAAAATATTCCGGGCATTTCGATGAGGAGGATATTGAAAGAGTTTTTAATCCAAATCACTATGTTTCAAAATAAAAGAAATAGATAAACTCATGTCTAAATATTCGTAAAAAGACACATTTAGTAAAAAAAGATTAATAGAATTGAATTTTTTCTAAAACCAGTTATTTTGTTTTATTTATAATAATAACGGGCATTTTTTCTCAGCTTTTCTAAAAATTTCTCTTTTGAAAAATTTTTAATTGCAACTAAGCGTTTAGAAGCATCAATTTTCCCGTTATTTTCAATCTTTTTAATTTTAATGGGATGCATTTCATACCAACCAACCCAGATAAGTAAAAATCCAACCACAATAACGAGGAAACCTACAATTATCATTGCCGTAATTTTCCAATCAAAAAACTTTATGTCATATACTTTTTGCAGATATGAAGGCGCAACATGGGAGGGGTTGGAGTAATAATATCCTAATGGGAGGATGATAATAATCCACACAGACATAAATGCCCAAAATATCATCTGGAATAAACCCCATAATTTGCCGTAGATAAATCGTTTAAATCGCATGGTGAATTGTCCCTTTAGGATTCTTTAATAATGAAGAAAATCAATTGCATCTGAATATCCTATGAAATTCAAAAAGGAAAAAAAATCTTTTCTTATTTTTTTCGTTTTTTCCATTTTTACTGTTGATTACTATATTAATTGGGTTTCTATCATTCAGTAAGCAATAGCTTTTCTTGAAAATCCTACAATTTATGTACATGCATCACAAACAGCACAAAAATCGTAATAGCAGCAACATAGGCAAAAGATTTATACATCCACTTTTTCCCGTCATGGGCCAAATTAATAAGAATTCCACCCAATAAAGCCATTATGCCAGGGAGATAGAGTCTGTAAAACATCGGTGAACTCTCTTGGGAGAGAAACACTTGGCCATCAAAAATAATTCCCAACAATAAGATTACCAATCCTAAAAATTCATAAAAAGTTCTCGACCTCAATTCTCCGGGAAACCGCTCCATTGTTTTAAAATAAACATATGCAATCAAACTGATCAAGACAGTAGTTGTTCCCGAAATAATACCCAAGATCGTTGTCCGAGGAACATCCCTAAACCCAGGAACTAAATTTTCAAACCCCGTAAAAGTAAATAAGGCAGCCACTAACCCCATAGCAGTAAAGAACGGTGCTTTTCTCCCTAATTTGTAATATTCATAAGTGAAAATTAGCCAAGAAAGGCCTATCATGGAGAATAAATAACCCAAAATCACCCAAAAATCAAAATTTTGACCATTATTAAAATTATGGCCAAACATGAAAAACATTCGGGCAAAGGCATAAAAGATCCCAAAAGCACCTCTGGCTATTTCGGCCTTCCGGAGGTGTTTAAACTCTTGTTTACGAGCAGCATTCAGCCCAAGAGGAAGCATCGCAAAAAGCATAATAATAACAGCAACCCATAAAATTAAGTTTAACCCACTACCATAATCCTCGGGCGTTCCCTCGGGAATTTGTAAAATTGCTAATAATCCAATCATAGCTAGATCTTGGATTTTTATTTTTATCAACTTTTTGGATTTTGGATTTTAATTTTTAAATAATGTTGAAAAACAATGCCTTGAATAGGAAAAAGATAAATGGAGGGAAAGCCCAATATTAATTTAATGATAAAAAATGAACAATAAAAAAGATATAAACATCACTGTACCTCCTTATGTAGCGAACACCGCGATTGAAGCCCCTCTTGTAAAAAAAATTAAACTTTCTTTGGAAGATCCCGATATGATTTTTCTTTCATCTAATGGAAAAGAAATACCGGCAGTGTTGAAACCATTAAACGAGAATCAAGCAATGCTTATATGTATCCCTCCCGAAAATTATGGGGAAAAAAAACATGTAAAATTAACGGGTAAATATCGGAAAAAGGCCAAAAAATCAAATTCCTTTCAAAAAAATTTAGATAGTCCTCTGAAAATTGAAAAAAAGGATTTTAAAAATGGAAATAGTATTTCTATCATACAAGAGGGTAAAATATGGACAGAATTTCGTTATGGAGATTTCAAAACGGCTAATAGACCCTTTTTATATCCATTGATTGTACCTTCTGGCGTGGGAGTAACACGCAACTATCCCATGAAAGAAGTAAAAGGAGAATCTCAAGACCATATTCATCATACCGGCGTGTGGACAGCTTGGGGAAAAGTAAATCGGACTGATAACTGGGCATATGGAAAAAAGAAAGGAAGGCAAAAAGTCAAGAGTATTCAAATTAAATCCTATGGGGTTTTTGGAGAAATAAAAGCGGTTATTGAATGGGTTAAAGCCGATGGGAGCCCTCAATTACAGGAAAAGCGGAAAATTACAATATTCAACACAAAAAATGCTAGATTGATTGATTTTGATATTCATTTAACGGCAGCCTATGGAAAAATCAAGTTGAAAGACACCAAGGAGGGCGGATTTTTATCTGTAAGAGTGGCCACACCTATGGATGTGAGAAACGGAGGAAAAATTCAACAATCCACAGGTGCGATCAGCGAACACAAGGGAAAAGATTCCGAAAAGAAAGTATGGGGAAAACGGGCAGAATGGTGCGATTACTCGGGAATAATTGACGGAAAAGAAATAGGTGTTGCGATATTAGATCACCCCGACAATCCAATACATCCAACTTACTGGCATGTACGAAATTACGGGTTAATGACTGCCAATCCTTTCGGAATTTCCTATTTCAAGGGAGGTTTCTTTAAAAGGGGCACCCTTAAACTCAAGAAAAATGAATCAATTCAATTTAAATATCGCCTTATTGCCCATGATGGTGATGCAGAGGAAGCAAAGATTGCTCAACATTACGAGGCATATAAAAAACAGCAACTAATTTAGTTAATAATAACATGTAGAAAAAAACCAAGATGATACAAATTCTTTTCCTTTTTTACCCCAAATTCCAAAATTGTCTTTTTTTATCCTTTCAATATGGCATTGGCTTTATCCCCATCTCTCATTATTGTACATTTGATGTATTCAAAAAAAATTTTAGAAAGAACGAAATAATTTTATAGATCAAAACCCTAGTTTCGATTAGGATACATTAATTTCAGTTTCTAAAGAAATCGAGATGTCGAAAAATGAGAGAAGAAGTAGACTTCACGGAGGCACAAGAAGCCTATAAAGACGATGAATACATTAAGTTAGAGCCATGGGGTATGTCAATCGACCATTTGAGATTAACTATTACTGGCCGACCCGAAACACCCTATAATAAAGGAAAATTTATGTTCGAAATCAAGTTTCCTGAGAATTATCCTTTTAATCCGCCCTACGCTTATTGTCATACCCTAATCTGGCATCCTAATATAGACTCTTCAATTCCTCCAGGCAAAATAAACATCTGTTTGGATCTTATCAACCCAGATTTGGTCGGTAAGGTAGATGCAAGTACTGGTGCAAGTGGTTGGACCCCATCAAAAACCTTAACCAATATTATTGAGGCATTAAAGGGACAAATACACTGTGAACCACCGTTTTTCAATCCAGCAGATCCTCTTAACTTTGAAGCAGGCGAACAAGCACTCCATAATTACGACCAATTTACCAAAAAGGCCAGAAAGTGGACCGAGAAATACGCAATTGAAGATTAGATAGACTTAT
>CAZEPC010000315.1:0-5980 GCA_964513765.1 uncultured archaeon | reverse complement strand
TGTTTTCCTTGTGCAATTATTTTTCCTTGATCCATGACCAAAATTTTATCGGCATTTCTCAAATTAGAAACCCTTTGGGTAATTAAGAAGGAAGTTCTCCCTTTCATAACATTTTCTAAAGCTTGTTGTATCTTATATTCTGTTTCTGTATCAACTGCGCTTGTAAAGGCATCTAAGATGAGGATATTTGGATCCAATATTAATGCCCTTGCAATTGAAATTCTTTGTTTTTGCCCTCCTGAAAGTGTTGTTCCCCTCTCCCCTACGACGGTATCGTATCCATTTGGTAATGTTTGGATGAATTCGTGGATATTGGCAGATTTGGCTGCATTTATTACCTCGTTCATTGAAGCATTGGGTCTTCCAAAACGGATATTATCCGCAATGTTGATATCAAAAAGAAAGATATCCTGTGAGCAATATCCAATCCTTGCTCTTAAATCTTCTAAACTAAATTTTTGTACATTGGTTCCATCGATATATATTTTTCCATTTATTTCTGGATCCGTTTTATCATTGCTTCCCTGTTTGAGTGTATTGGGTAATTCATAATATCTTGGAATGAGCTTAATGAGAGTACTCTTTCCGCTCCCAGTAGTACCTAAAATTGCAACAGTTTCGCCTGCTTGTACCTTAAAATTTATATTTTTCAGGACTGGCTTATCTTCAAAATAGGAGAAATATATATTCTTAAATTCAACATCTCCTCGAATTGATTTTATCCTTTTTGGATTTTTGGTTTGAATCACATCTGATTCTGCTTCAAGTATCTCCAAGATCCTGTTCATGGCTGCATCGGCTTGAACAACATTCATAACCACCATATTCATCATTCTTAAGGGCATCCCAAGGAGCATGATATAGCTCATGAAACCAATAAGGGTTCCAATTTCAATATCTCCCTCAATTACCATCTTCCCCCCGATAGATAAACTTACAATGGTTAGTATTCCTATGATGATTTGGGAAGAATAGCGCAAAATATTATGCCATTTGATTGTGATTATTGATTTCTCTTTAAAAGTATCATTATGATTCGAAAATTTATTCAATTCTTTTTGCTGACTGTTGAAAATTCTGACCACGGGTGCCCCAATTAAATTCTCTCTAAAGGTCGAGGTTAATTGCCCAAAAGAAATTCGGGACTTGTAGAATTCGGGTGCCATTTTTTCGGCAGAATATTTCAATATTAATCCAAAAATACTTAAAACAGCCAGATAAATCCATACCATCACCGGAACCATAAGAGAAATACCAAGTATGACCCCAACAAGAGTAATTAATGCTTGGATTGATACGGTAATCCCCATATTGAAAACTGGGGTGGTTGTTTCAATATCAGAGGTTGCCCTGGATACTAAATCACCAGTTTCGTTCATGTCGAAATATTTAAAATTTTGCCTATTGATTGCATGATATACATCTTCTCGAATTCGATATTGTGCCATAGTCCCCATCTTAGCTGAATATAGCCTTCCGAGTCCTTGAATTACTGAACCACCTATGGCAATTAAAAATCCTAAAGATAGGATCCTTACAATCTCTCCAACGGATTTATCTACAATCCCATTTATCAGACTTTCTGCAATTCTAGGGATCATAGTGATCGAAATAGTCCCAACACTCATGAATATCATGGTAAGAATCATTTCTTTCTTGCTTTTCCATGCATAAGAAAAGACTGTCTTTATTCCTTTCATTTTCATTTTGTTATCAACCTAATTTTCTTTGTGTTATTTATTTCTCATCATCGTTATAATCTAATAATTTTTCCATTAGTTTCATAGCAAATTCTTTCACCAATTTGGGCCGAAGCAGTATAATATGATACATTTTATTAGGTGCTCGGAATCCTATCATAAAAAATTTGGTCTTAGAAGTAATATTGAACTCATCTCTAGCTTTCTTTGGTATTACTACTTGTCCTTTTTTACCGGCCTTCACAACCCCAAAGCGTTTGAGATTTTGTTCAAATTTACGGAATCCATTAAATTTATCATTATTAATACAGCATTTGTAAAACTGTTCCTCTTTAATAATGATTAATTCTTGCTTTTTGTGCTTTCTATGTGTACCTACAATTATATGTTCTCCATATTGGAGATTAAACGCATCCCTTGCTTCTTTTGGAATAATAATTTGTCCAACTTGACTAATTCCAACGATTCCAAAAATATCCATATTTTTAAAATTCATTAAGATGCCTCAAATTTTGTTTTTTTGTATATATGAGATTTCATTATAATATGAAATTTCATATTTCTATAATTATTCATATTTTTCCCTTTTAATAAAAATTTCTTTATTTATACATAAAAAGAATAAATAGGATTGAATTTACTATAATGAGTAAGGATTGATTTAATTGTTAAAGGATAAAGTTATGCTAATTTTGGGGGCTACGGGTGGGATAGGGAAGGCTATTGCGCAGAAAGCAAATAATTATGATACTAAACTGGTTTTGGTGGCTAGGGATCATGATAATCTCGATAATTTGAAAGAGGAAATAAATGATTGTCTAATTATTTCTAAGGATATAACGAAAGAGAATAATATGGCTGAAATTATAAAGATGACATTAGAAAAATATGGGAAAATTGATGTATTAGTTCAATGTGTCGGATCAATTCTCTTAAAACCTCTTCATGCCTTAAAAAAAGAAGAATTCGAAAAAACCTTAGATAAGAATCTTGTATCTTCGTTTATGGCTATGAAACATGTAGGTATGATAAAATCGGCAGCAGTTAAATATGCCTCCCGTAATATAAGGATTAACGCAATCGCATTGGGATTAGTAGATACACCTCTATCCAAAAGAGTTAAACTCACAAGTTCAAAAAAAGCCCGAGAAGCTCCAAAAAAATTACATCCCTTGGGAAAAATTGGTAAACCCAAAGATATTGTAGATCTTGTTATGTTTCTAGCATGGGAAAAATCTTCCTGGATGACAGGTGCGATTATCCCAATGGATGGAGGCATGGCTGCTGGTTAATTTTTGTTTTTTAAAATTTAGAAAGGATTTTTTTCAAAAATTTATTTTTAAATGAAACCTAGAATTACTTTGAATGTCTCGTAGAATTGATCTCTTACGTTTAGATTATGCTTTTTCGGTGCTTGTTCCGTGTTTAATGGCAATTTATATTAATAATTTACCCATTTTGCATCATTTGGACCTTTTAACTGGATTTCTTCTCTATGCAGTAACGGGTAATACTCTAAATGATGTTATTGATATGAGGGATCCTGATGAAATAGAAACACTAAAAAGGGTGAAAGGCTACCACTGGAAAGAGATACTCGCGATTGCTGCAATCTCCTTTCTTTTTGGTACCACAATGTTCGTAAGAACTTTTCAAGAACATCCCATCAATATTTTGTACTTAACCCTAACTGTAGGGATGGTAATTCTCTATTGTTTCAAAAAAGATGTTCCCATACTTAATCAGATATTATTGGGTGCTTCTCATGTTTTCTTTCCCTATATAATGATAAAGACTGATGCGAATATGCCTTCGTTTTCTTCTGAAGAATGGATTCTCATGGTTACGTTCTTTTTCTATGCATTTTCAGGGCAAGTTGTGCATGAGATTATCGATGGGGATGCAATTACTAAGTTCTCTCCTCGCACACAGCAATTTACGGTGATACTCTCCTCAATAATTACCATTATTATGGGATTTCTTACTGTATGGCTTTTAGATGATATCTATTTTATTCCCATCGCTTTAATTCCCCTTGGAAGTATCTATACCTTCAGAAAGCCCACTGAATCTACACAAGGCGTAAAAGATGTGGGAATTGTCTTGGGAAATGTATTGTTGGTCTATTTCTTTGTTTTAATACTTACTCAAGGCTATTGATTTTTTTCTTTTATCTCTAAATATAGCTTATCTTTAATTTTTGTGGTTTTCTAAAAACTTCTCATAGACTTCTTCAATTTTATCAACCACAGAACCCCATGTATATCTTTTTATAAACTCCTGGGCTTCTTCCACCATATTTTGGGTTTTCTCTTGATGATTAAAAAACCAAACAAATTTCTCCTCAAGTTTTTTTGGTGCTTGAGGCGGGACAAAATATGCATAATCTTGAAGAACTTCTTCATAGGCCGGCATTGTGGAGCAAATTACGGGGGTTTTACATGCTAAAGCCTCAATTGGAGTAAGGCCGAAGCCCTCGGAGGCATGAGAATAAGTACAAAACACATCTGCCAAATTATAATATCCAATCATATCTTTCTCGGGTATGAGACCGACGAAATGGACTTCTTGATATCTTTTCCTCCATTTCTTTACCTTTTTCTCCATTTTAATCGTAGGTTTTCCTCCAATGACCAATTGGAGATCTGTTATCTCTTTTTTAGCTCCGTAAAAAGCTTTAATGATGTCTTCAACACCCTTGTAAAACGCAATTCTGCCCACATAAAATATTACTGGACCGTCCTTGAGCCCTAATTTTTCTTTAATTTTTTTGGCAGCTTGTGTATCTGGTTTATATTTTGGATCAATTGCAGAATACACATTATGCATCTTATCTAAGGAAGCTCCCATATGTTTTTCTATTCCGTATCTAACAATATCGGAGCATGTAATAATTCTAGAGGCTTTTTGGGCATTTTTCCTCTCGAGCCATTTTAAGATGGGGAGGCTGGTGAATTGTGCTTCGAATGGCCCTAAATCGTGAATATTTGCGATGTAATCATTATCCATAAACATAACCGGTAAAGCACCTCTGGAACCGTTTGCGTGGATTATATCAAACTCATGATTTTTAAGATATTTTCTCACCTTAAAAAAGAATTTTGGCACCCATAAAAACCGAGAATTGGGCACATCTATGGTAATTATATTGGGATCATCAAATCCGTGTTCCCATTTTCCCGTGATAAGTTTAATGTCATATCCTCTATTTTTAAGTTCTTCATATACTCCCCGGGCAAATTTTGCGGATCCATCCTTATGATCTGGAAATAAAGCCAAGGAGATGTGGCAGATTTTCATATTTTTTCAACTTTAAAAAGTATACATATCATTAAAGATAGGAAGAAAAAAAATATTTTAATTAGAAAAATCCAAGTCTATGACAGAGAAAACTATGTCATTTTTAAAATGTTTTATATCGACTTTTATATCATATGTGGTGTTTAATTTCATTTTTATGATTTTATTTCTTGCAACGGGGGGTATTCCTGGAGCAAATATTGGTGAAGTTTTCAGCACATATGCAGCCGGGGATTGGGCAGGTTTTGTCACGCTTATTTTCCAACCAGGTGGAAGGCAAGGATCATTTTATTTAAGTCTAATGGATTTCGGTGCGGCTCTTACAGGTGGAAGTCCAATGGGACCCTCTTTATCAACAGGTGCGTATGTTATGGGTATTTTATGGGTTATAATGCCCGGCCTAATCTCTGCTGCTATTGGAGGGTATAAATATTCCGAAGGTGAAATTAAGATTGCATATTTCAGTACATTAGTTGCAATTTTGTTGGCAAATATAGTACCGTTAGTCATTGGTGCTGCTGGCCTCTTGGATCCAAACTTACCCGATTCATTGGCTACGGCCACCATAGGGATAATTCCCTTAATTTACGTCCAAAATATGTATATCTATTCTATTATGGCTGGGGTTGTGAATGGGGCAGTTTTTGGTGGAACAAGTGCATTCATCGCCGAATCTAATTACTAGCTCGAACTAACACTTATGTAATACCTAATATGACCCATTTTTTTAATTTTATTTTTAACTTTATTTCTTTATCAAAAATGAGAGATTTAAGCTTTCTAAGAGCAAAAATTTTTATAGATAAACCATCAAGTTTTACTTAATCCTTATAGATTATTGGTTGTTTATTGAATCAATAATAAAGATTGGAGAAAATCAAAAATGACTTTTGGAAAAAATTTAGGTGTTAGCGCCGTATTATGGGCGTTGTTGAATTTTATTTTCGCAATAGTGTATCAAGCAGTAGCGGGTGATATCG
>CAZEPC010000314.1:0-5992 GCA_964513765.1 uncultured archaeon | reverse complement strand
CGCTCAATCATCTCAGCCAGCTCAATCAGACCAGCCCGCTCAATCAGACCAGCCAGCTCAATTATTTGAACATCCCCGACATCATCAATCCTCAATTAAAAAGCAACGAGAACGCAAAGTTGATATGATGCGAAAATGGTGGAGACATCCAATCGATTCACACACAGAAGAAAGCCATCTTAGTCATAAAATTAATACATATTCCTTCCCCATTCTTGAAAAACACCAATATAGTGCATTCTACAATACAGATCTCGCATCTAAATTAAAAAAACTTAACATCACACAAATAGTTATTTCAGGGGTTATGACCCATCTTTGTTGTGAGACAACCGCACGCGATGCATTTATGAGGGGCTTTGAGGTTTTTTTCCTAATTGACGGTACTGCAACTTACAAGGAGGAGTTTCATATGGCTGCGCTTCGCTCAATTAGCCATGGTTTTGGAAAATGCCTTAGTACTCAAGATCTGCTTGATAAAATGGAGAAATCAAGTGAGAATCATTTTGAAAATCAATTAAAAGAAAATAAGCAAGTGAAATAAGCATGGAAAATAACCATCAGATCATTATTGTGGGAGGAGGTCCCGCCGGCATATCTTGTCTCATCCAACTTTTGAGATCCGGGTTGAAGCCTTTGCTTATTTCGAAGGAGATTGGGGGTAATGTCAGGAATGCAAATTTAATTGAAAACTTAATTGGTTTTCCTGGGGGAATAAGAGGGGATATATTCGCCGAACTCATCAAGAAACAGCTCGGCGAGTATCAATTCCCGATGCTTAGGGAGTCGGTTAAAAGTATTATAATTGGTGATGGGAAAAAAAACGAATTCAAAATAGAAACCTTGACCAAGACAATATTCTGTGAATTTCTAATTGTTGCAACAGGTACCATCCCAAAAAAGTTGCAAATTGAAAATGAAAAGATGTTGCAGAAGGAGGGAAAACTTTTCTACAATTTCTACACCATCCCAGAAGAGAAATATAATGAGGAATTTGCAATTGTTGGAAGCGGAGATGTTGCATACGATTATGCGCTTAATTTGACTAGCAATGGTGCTCAAGTGTCTATCATCCAAAGATCCAAGGATTCTAAATCCCTTACGTTGTTACAACAAAGGGTAATTAAAAATCAACGGATAGAAATTATAAGAAATTACTCGGTTCACGGTTTTCACCTGGAACCTTCCAATAGATTGACTCTTAAGCTTAGAAATATGAATGAATCTGAAAAGAGAAATAAACCGGAAACTCAAAAGAGAAACAAATGGGAAACTGATAATGTGCTAATTGCCATCGGAAGAAAGCCAAATATTGAATTTTTGGAGGAAGAACTCAAAAAGAAAATAAGTGAATCTACTGCACATCCAAATCTGCATATTATCGGGGATGTAAATGAAGATTCCTTCCGACAAATCTCAATCGCGATGGGGGAGGGAATAAAAGTTGCCATGGAGATCGTCTCAGATTTTGATTGAACAATATACTCCTATTCGGCCAAATTTCGGCCTCAGATAGCCAAATTGTGGGATTAATGGTTCTTATGGTCTATTGGGTTGATTACAAACCCAATTAACTAACTTTTTCGATCCTATGATATATTTTACCCTATGGGGCTTTTTAGTCCCGAATTTACCCCGAACTATTGGGACCACATATTTTTTGTGGATTGAGGTATTATAATAGGACATAATGCACATATTTTACGGAGAGAACGCAACTTCAATAGAAAAAACGGCTTTAGAAGATTTACTAGACGATCTTGAACAAGTAGGTAAAAATATGGTTGAAACGAAAACCATTAGCCAAGAGAATTTCGATTCCGTTTTTTCTCAATTGCCAGAAGGAAAACAAATAATAGTGATCGGAACGCTTCAAACCAATCCCGCATTGAAGAGTTGGGCAAAGAAAGGTCTTATCAATTTGTCAGCAGAAATCCCAGGTGAAAGAGGAGGAATTGTGAAGACCATTTTGTTCCGAAACGAAAAAGAAAACGAAATTAAAGCGTTAGTTTTAGGAGGGAGCGACCCGCAAGGGGCACAATACGCGATTTACAGCTTTTCCCACAACGATTTGGGCGTAGATCCCTTTCAATATTGGACTGGCGTTGAGCCAAATACAATAGAAGACTTCTCGATAGAGGATGTCTCGAACAGAGTCGTTGAACCGCCCATCGTACCCATCTTGGGATATTTCGACAACGACAACGACGAATTGGCCAACATGACCAAGCCCTACTTGGAGTTTTCCTTCGAACATTGGAAAGAAATTATCAAATCTCTCGTGCGACTCAAGTACAACGCGATTGACATACACGACCACTTGGGAAGGGCAGAGTTTTATCGATGGCCCCATTACAAAAAGATTCGACCGAATTACAAACCCAACACGGAGTTATTGAACAAAGTCATCGACTACGCCCACGAACGAGGTATGATGATCCAAGTTTCCTTTTATCTGGGATGGAAGTTCAAGGTTATTTCGGACAAGGCTAGCCTCAATTGGAAAAAGTACAAAGAAGAATGGAAAGAAGTGTGGACCTATTACCTTAAAGAAACGCCCATTGGCAAATGCGACATCTTTCTCAATCGACCTCGAGACCAACGCTGGGATAGAAAATACCGAGGTAGAGGAGATCCCGCCGATGTGTTCAACGAAGCGTTCCCAGCAATGGCATCCATAATAAAAGAACACAATCCCGAGGCAAAAATTATCGTAGATTTGTATTCCGAAGGAAGAGGTGTGTACAAAAATGGTTTCCGACCTAAACCCAAGGAGGATTTCATTATGGTATGGCCTGACGACGGGTTTGGGGACTTCGAATACATGCCCGAATCTCAACACGGATACGACTTCGGGATCTACATGCACGCAGGGTTTTTCCGAAATCACGTCGTCCAAGATCCGTATCCGGAACTTCTAGCTGAATCAATGAAAAACGCCCTCGTGGACCACGAAATGACCGAATATTGCTTGGTCAATGGTCAAACTTTCCGCCATTACCTTCTAAATATGGAAGCTTGCAGTAAAATATGCGCCAATCCCACAGTATTTAGCCCAGAGGAGTTCTACCAAGCTTGGACAACCCGATACTTCGGAAGCGCACACAGCAATGAGATTGTGGACATCTTTAAAGCCTTACATCACGCACAAGAACACAGGATGGGATACATGGAGTTAATGATACGCTTGAAGTTCAGCGCCCTTCGGGTTTGGATAAGAAAATACCTCAAGTTCGTTCCAAAAAAGTTAATCAATTACTTGTTCGAAAAATTCGCAAACATGGGAGAGAGCTACACGAAGTGGGCAAAGGAAAACGTGGAAAAACTTCAAGCAGCACTAGATAAGTGCAACGAGATTAAAGACGAAGTAGACAATCCCATCTTCTTCCACGACCACGTGTTGTTGCAAGTTAAACTCTTGTTACAACTTAACCATGTGGTTCACCAGATCCAATTAGCCTCGAGCGCCAAAGATTACAAAACGCATGTAAAAAAGGCAGTGGAAAAGGCAAAAGAACACCACAAAACGCGTTTAGAGGGCGATAAAGACCCAGAGTGGCAAGGATGGTACGATCCGAAGGCCAGAAGACCTAACGGCGGTTACTTTGACCTCGAAAAGTTGGAGAAGAAGGGGAAAATAAAAATTACCAATCTCAAATAGTTATAACCCCGAATTAGGTACTTTTTTCTCATTTCTTTCATTACAAGATAGATATGGCAATAAAAATCCTGAGAAAGTATGGGAAGGAAGAGTTAGCGTATTTATATATCGCTGAAAATCCAGAAAATGGGAATATTGTGGAGTTTGTAGAAAGTGTACAACCACCCATCCCCAGAGAAAAAAAATGGGTTCTTATTATCTCAACATTGTATGGCTGTCCCATTGGTTGCAAAATGTGTGATGCCGGAACCTATTACCGAGGAAAATTGAACTATAATACAATTATTTCTCAAATTGATTATTTAATAAAACATCGATATCCAGATGGAAATGTGCAATCCGAGAAATTTAAAATTCAATTTGCACGGATTGGGGAGCCAGCCTTAAATCCAAATGTGCTAAAGGTCCTAAAAGAGATGCCAGAAAGGTATGAAGCACCTGGGATCATCCCTTGTATAAGTACCGTGGCCCCGAATTCAGCAAACCCATTCTTTGAAAAACTTCTCGCAATAAAGGATAAATACTACCCCAATGGCCATTTTCAAATACAATTCTCCGTTCATTCCACCGATCAATTAATGAGAAGTTCGATTATATCCGAAAACATCTGGACTTTAGAAGAGATCGCCGAATATGGGGAGAAATGGTACAAAAAAGGAGATCGAAAAATCACCTTGAATTTTGCGGTTTCAGAAGAATCTATCATCGAACCAGCAGAGATTAGAAACATTTTCAATCCCCGCAAGTATTTCATTAAATTAACCCCAGTTAATCCCACCTATCAAGCCGTAAAAAACCAAATAAAAAGTGGTGTACCAGAAGAACAAGAAGATAATTATGAATTAGCCGAACAATTTAAGGCCCTGGGTTATGAAACCTTATTAAGTATAGGGGAAAGGGAAGAAAATCAGATAGGTACAAACTGTGGGCAATTTGCAACGGACTTTCAAGATTCTCAAGTTTCTATCAAAAAACCCCTTCTTTCCAAGAGTTATACATTGGAAAAGTACTCTTCTTCCATTCAAAATTCCAAAGAGTTCTGAGATCCTTATTAATTCCCACTCCCGACCATCATTTTCGGAGGAAATCCTCCAATTATTTATTTTTTAGGAGATGTAAAATTGCTCTCCAATTGCTATTCTTTCAAAAATTTTAAGTTTGTGGAGGTAATTTGTTTAGTAAGATGAAAAAATACCCCTCCGGAAAATCATTCTACATGTTATTCAATTGTCTCACTGGTGGTGTAATCGAACCCATAAAGCTGGCTACGTCCCAGATTAAAGACGATAGAAGCATAATCTTAATTGATGAAGAAACCAGAACTGTTTGGTTGTGGCACGGAAAAGCACAAGGATTAGTTCAGAGGAGAACCGCCCTCCGACAAGCCAATTCCCTCAAGGGTCACGGATATCAATCAGAAGACATTATTGTTGGAAGAAGCTTGAAAACATTAAAGGAAATTGATGCCCGAAAAGTCAATCATGTTCCCGAACACACAAAGATGAATGAGAACTTTCATAAAATAATGAGTAAGAATTTCTCCCACATAGGGAATTTAGTGTATATTGAGGGAGAAAAAGCAGGGGAAGATATTGAATCTACCGATAAAGTCACGGCAGAAAACACCTCCGTGGTAGAACGTAAAAAAGAAGAGCCAAAACAAAAATCAGAAGTAGGAGTAAAAGAAGGGTCAAGAGTAAGAATAAAAGAAAAGCCGGAGGAAATGCCCCAAGACAAACTGAGAAAACAAGGAAAGACTTTCGAGGGGAAAGTTCAAGAGGCTGGAACAAAATCAAAAAGACAGATACGGATAGAACCCAGAGAAAAAACCCTAAAAAGAAGAAACGAAATTATACCCAAGCACAGAAAGAAAGAGCCCACGGCGCACATTATTGAAGAGAAAGAGCCAACCATAAAGGAAAGAGAAGCAACATCGATCTTGGAAGATATCCAAATTGGTGCCTTTATCTCGGCTTTAATAAAAGAATTTTCTGAAATTTCAATAAGGAAAGATCCACATGGAGATATTTCGGTGAAATATGAGGGAAAAGATTTATGTACCTTTTCAATTAGCACTCAAGAAGTTCATTACAGCAAAGATGCATTCAATAATGTCTCTACTGCAAAAAAAGTTGATGTAGAAAGAAGATTCAAGGAGATAATGGAACACATAGAACAGAAAAAAAAGGGAACTACCAAACGAAAGGCAAGGAAACGGCCGCAATTAGGGAAAGAGCCCAAATTGCAAACGAGCTCAACCGAGACAGAAAAAGATAAAGCAGAGGATATCCGCAAATTATTGGAAAAAGCGGAAGAAAAGAAGAAAAAAGA
>CAZEPC010000313.1:0-6015 GCA_964513765.1 uncultured archaeon | reverse complement strand
CCCTATGCCCCGAACCCAGAGGAATATTATATGAAATGCTCTGATGGGACAAATATCTTTGTGCAAGAATTTATCCCGGAAGAAATGAACTCTTTGGTGCTCATGCAACATGGAAACCAATGCCAAGGGGACTTATATTATCCTGTGGCCGATCATCTTTATCCCAATGGGATAGGAGTAATTTGTGTTGATAACCGGGGCCATGGAAGGAGCGGGCCTAAAAGAGGTACTTTATCCGAACCTCAGTTAATGTGCGGAATTTACGACCAACTTCTCACAAAATATAAAAAATTTCCCACTCATTTCTTCGGGGCAAGTTTAGGGGCTGCAATGGCCAGTATGTATCTTGCTCAAAGTTCCCAGGCGTGTCAAAATCTCTCTTCTGTCATTTTGTTGGTGCCTCCCTTTAAGCCTAGACTCAATAAATGGATGGTTCGCCTCAAATATCTGATAAAATTTGGATTGGCTGTGGGGACTCATTTAACAGGCCGATGGAAGCTCATCAAGTATAAATCGGATTTAAATGGCACTTATCTGAAGGAATACAAAGAGATGGATAAGATGGATGTCGTAAGGGCACCCAAAAGCACCATTGAGCATTTCAAAAACTTGATGGGGCTCATGTACTCAATAAAAGAAGATATTTTATCTCTCAAACATTTCAATCTCCCGGCATTTTTCATGGCCGGTACGGATGATCAACTACTGGATCCCGAGGGCATTTTGGAGATGGCAAATTTTTTGGATTACGAAGGAATACGAACTCATATCTTTGAAGGGGCACATCATGGATTGCTGAATGATAAAAATGCCCAAACGATTTATGATATGATCCTGGAATGGATAATGGAACACTCCTAAAAACCAGAACATTATTCTTAAAAAATTTTTTCGGAAATATTGGTTTATTTCATTCCTTTTTCTAAATATCTCCCGTAATTTTTATATGATTTCCCCGCATTTTCCTAGAAAATGAATTCTTCCAAAAAACCCATCAAATCTAAACCATTTAAATTAAGGGATTTTGATTTTAAATTCGAGGCTGGAGTAGTGTTCGTTGTTTATCTGGTTTGGTTCACTTATATTTTTGGGATACTCGGTCACGTTTGTCCAGCAGCTTTCTTGGGTATTTTTCATGCATCCTTAATTGGTTCGGTGGCTATTACAAAAAAAACTCCAAGATTTGTGGGGCTTTTTATTTCATTTTTACTCACAATTATCCTTTGGCTTGTTTCGTTTTTCCTTCTTCATCCTCCTACTGCCGATGAACCTATAATAACGGTCGGTCCTTTTGTTATGCTGGTGTTAAATTTTATCGTTTCTGTTCTTATCCTTAACTTTTTTAGGGAAAACTCAAATATACGACAAAAAGAAGATGAAGAAAAGAATAATCTTAAGGGAATAAAAAATGATGAAAATAAAATTAATGATAAGGCGGATATCAGGGATGATGAGGTTGTTAAGAACAATATAGATGATAAGGATAATAATAAGAGTAAAATAGATGATGAGAATAAAAAGGAAAATGAGGGGAAGAATGATAATGGGGGAAGGAAAGATGATGAAGAGACTAAGCTTAACAAAGAAGATATGAATAAGGCCATTAGCATTCGTTTCATAAAGCTTGATGGGTTTTTGGTTAATTTTACTACGTCCATTGTACTCATTATTTCCGCTTTGTATATTTTTAGTTCCGATATGAAAGATCTATTGTGGAATGATAATCCCATAAAATGGTTCGACACTATGTTTTACGAAGGTGATGTCTATCGCCTGTTTTTGTTTATCGCATTTATTGGTCTTTTTTCTGGAATTTGCAGCATCGCCTCGGCGTTTTATTTCAAAAAAAATGTGAAAATTGCCATAAGAATGAGAATTCTAAGTTATACATTCCTCGGCTTCATTCTGATCGGCACACTCTCAATGTATATCTTTTTCAAGGGGTTTAAAAAAATCTTAAATACCTCTTTGGAAAAAGTTATTAAAACGAGGGGCAAGCAAATTAAACTCTCATCTGGACAAAGTGTCGCAGAATTCCAAAATGAAGATAAAGATAAGGAACTATTAACTAATGAATAAGTTCATGTTGATTTTATGAAGTATAAGACCAAAGTAAAAGAAGTTTCGCGGGGGAAAGTGAGTACGGAGGATGCCTATAATGCTTTTACGGATTTAACCTATTTTTCAGGGAGGTTTTGGCTATGTTATCGGACCGGGAAAGGACATGTTTCTCCCCATGGAAAAATTGTAGTTCGATCCTCAGGTTCTGGAGATAAATGGACCCATGTTCAAACCCTTGAACAAAAAGATTTAGACTTGCGGGATCCAAGGCTCTCCGTTATGGATGGGAAATTATATCTTCTCTGCTTCTCGCTTTCGTATTATAAGACCAAACCAGTCAAAAAGTTTCATGCATCGGATTCTTTTATCTATTGCTTGGAAGAAAAGAAGGGAAAAGAGCCGAAATTCACGTTAGTTCATCGGTTTGAGTATGAAAAATACAAAACCACACTTTGGAGCTTCAATAAAATTAAAGACACATTCTATTTGGGCGGTTATTATTTTGAGGGAGCTAAAACAACCGCTAGAATTTGGTTGTCCAAATCCATTTTGGGCCCATGGGATTTGCATGTTCAATTACAAGATGATTATCTTCCCTCCAATTTATGTTTTAATGAATTTGATATGTGTAAAACGGGGCCCGAAAAGGACGGGCTCTTTCTTTTTTTAAGGGTGGGAAGCTGGCATTTTAACAGGGTGAAGTATTGGTGGAATCGGATAAAAGAGAGATTTAAACAAAAAAAGATAGAGAACACCAGCAAAACCAAACCTTATAACCATCATGGCTTTTGTGATAGGATTGTAACGGCCAGTGCTAATTATCCTTTCAAAGATTTTGAATATAAAGTCCATAATATTTATTTGAAAGGTCCTCGTGGTATCGAGCATCCTAATGGAACCCTTTTTTTCGTGGGAAGATATAAGAAGAATAAAAAAGCACCCTCAAAAGAAAGAGAGGTCGCCCTATTTATCTATGACAGGGAAAAAGAAATGTTTGAACACCTCTATACCTTTGCGAAGGGGAAAGATGGCTCCTATGCGGGCCTTTATGTGGATAAGAAGGATCCGGGTTCCTTGTATGTATCTTTTTATTCGGACCATGAACGTTTGGGCACCGATAAGGAGGGAGATGTAAATGATGTCTGGTTTTCGCGTTTACAACTCTCAACCTAACCGTTGTTTACACTAGAATTATTTTTCAGTGTATATTTCCCGATTTATGTCACGTAATTGGATTAATTCTCTAATCTGCCGAACTGCTTCGCTTTCATCGAATTTGTGCTTGTTGTGCAACTTCGAGTATGGTAACACTTTAAAAATAAACCAGATCATGGGTTTGGTTAATACTTTGCTCGGACCAGACATTTTTACAGCGGCTTTTAGGTCCCGGATGGAATTATCGTCCCAGCCGCCCAGTAAAATTGTCAGCGGAAAGTAAAGGCAAAGCACTAAAACAAGAATGATAACTACTCCAATTATCAAAGTTCCGATGAAGGACCAACTCCAAAGTCTGTCAAGTAAAAGATTCTTTAAACCTATGAATACTCCGAGAAGAATAGAGGTTGAACCGATGGGAGCAACGAGGGACTGGAATGCCATGAACTTCAATTTAAAGATCGTCTTGTGTATGTAAAGCATTTTCACAATGAATCTAAAAACCATAATGGGAAATTCTGTTAGTGTGACCACATAAACTGTCCCTGCCAACCCTAATTCATGAACTTTGAACACCGCAATGGTCAAGTACCAGGTCAAAATTTTTAATAGTTCAAAAATCACGTTTAGAACTAAAAGCTGGTTAGGTCTGTGTGCAGCAACCAAAATGTTGTCGGGATATTTATTGTAGGGACTGAAGCCTCTTACCATTAATGCAGGAATAAGAAAAGGAATAGTCAGCAAGTACCTATTGAGACCCACTCCAATGAAAATATCTTCAAATATTGAAATAACGATAAGCATAATCGACATCGCAAACCCCGTATTGATTAAGAAAAATCGAAAGGCGTGGGCGTTGTAGTATTGGCATAGTTTAACTTTCCCGTTTTGATATGCTTCTGTGTACAATGGGGTAAAATTCTGATACACGAGTCGATCCGTTGTTGCAACCAAACTTATGGCCATGCTCGAAAGCGCTGCAAAAGTGGTGTATTGGGGGAGATATTGAAGGAGTAATGCCAAAGATATCAATTTAGTGGACGCAAAAACTACTCCTGGAAGCCCCATCTTTATGCCAAAAAAAAGACATTCTTTGACGATTTCTAAATCGAACTCGATCATGAAAAGCCGCTTGAATGTAATTCCATAAGGTTCTAAAGCATTTGCAAGTAAATACGCTGCAATAAAGCTTGCAATTATGTCGTCGAGGTATAGACCAAAAGTGGCACCAATTGCGATTCCTAATATCGGACCGACCGCGGGATTTTGAGTTCCCCACCATTTACCAAGTAGAACAAACCCAATTTCAGTAAGTTTTTGGATGCCTTCCCCTTGCACAAACTCAATGGTGTTCTTTTTGTTGAACATCTGGAGTGCGTTCATAATCCCCTTAAACGCACCAGGGAATCCCGGCCATTGCTTCGTGACACACACGAGCATTATCCAAATCCCATACGCTAATTTGGTATTCTCGGCATAAAACAGAGCCCAAATACTAATACTGGTGATTTGAATTAACCCAGTTATTGCTTGGTACCAGACGAAATATTGGATATACTTAACCATTCGATTGGGGTTTTTAATGTTTTCAGCGGCAACAAATCGCGAGATCGTGGAAGCTGTGCCTAAATCGAAAACTCTGAACACTAAAATGAAAATTCCCGTAAAAGCGTCTTTATAGCCTCTGGACTCGGGAAATGGATACAAAACTTTAAGGAGGTAGCTCATTACAACTGCAGGAATGATGAGAACGCCAATCTGATAGATAAGATTGTGCCAAAACCCCGCTAAAGGTCGATGAAAACCAATTCTGTCCCATAGTTCTTTCTTATTTAAATTTTCGTCAATAACCTTTTCCTCTTTTGACATTTGCATTCGTTTTCCTCAATTCTACGACTATGGAGATAATATTTATTTGAAGTTTTTCTCAATTTTATCTAAGAAAAGAGTTAATATTCTTCTTGTTTAACAAAAACTAAAAATTTAAAAAATTTTGGCAATACAGATATGACACGCGAAAGAAATAAATAGTCCTAATTAGTAATTAGGTAAAAAAGGATAATATTATGTATCTTTTTGCGATTTTTTCTTTAATTCTCTAGCCTCCATCCGGTTAAGTTGTTCCTTTTTATCCGAATGTATCTTAAGCACCTTTTGCTGAACTTTTTTGAGATATTCTCCTTGCAATGGGAAATAATTTAAAATCAAAGCACCAATCAGCAATGCAATCCCGGGAATCAATCCAATAAAAAGCTTTATGCCCAAAATTGCCGAATCTGGTTGGTTAAGGAAGATATCTCCGTTGTTCTCCTTTCTTGTAACAAAATCCGTGATCTCCAAGATCCATGGCACGAGTGCCAATGAAAGGGATTGGGCAGGTTTTGTTATAAGTGCATTCACCCCAAAGAATGAGGCTTCTCTCCTAACTCCTGACTCTAACTCGTCCTCATCTGCGACTTCCGCAAAGAGTACATTGGTAAGTACTTGTGGTCCGGATAGTCCAAACCCAGCAATGAAAAGGCACACATAGATTAGTATATCGGGTACCACCACAATTAAGGAAAGGAATACCCCTGCAATAATAAGAAGGGATTGTTGTGCCTTTACTACTCCGAGCTTTTCCGCAAGCTTATTTGCCAAAAACACCCCAATTAATAATCCCAAAAAGAGGGACACTAGGGGTAATATCGTGGGGACTTTTAGTACATAATCTGCCAAATAATACATAGATCCAATAATGATGCTCTGCATGAAAATTGACATAAAATTGGCGCTGGTGAGGATTAAGAAGGATTTACT
>CAZEPC010000312.1:3973-6024 GCA_964513765.1 uncultured archaeon | reverse complement strand
ATTGCTGCTCCGATTAAGAGAAAGCTACATGTAATGAGACATCTCAAATATGATATGTTCCAGCAAGAGGTCTTTACTCAAATCAACCAACTATATCTAAATACCACCGAGATTGCACCCAGAGAAGAGAATTCAATACAGCATCTTGGAGAATATTTTCAAAATTCGGTCCATCGGACCAACAAAGACATTCTTCTCCTCGACCTCACGATTTCGGTTCTTTTGGAAAAAGGTTTAAACTTAACCCATTTTCTTTGGGAGTTTGTAAAAACCAAAAACAGCATTACACATTTAATCCATTTAATCAAACCAAGATACAGCCAAATGTATTATAAGATATTTTGGTTTTTGGATTTTTATGAGACTACCTATGATTCAGGGCATCATGGGTCAGACCCCGGTTTTAAGAGAATAGAAAAGGGGGATATCGATGATTTCTTTTCCTTGCTTGTGAAAAAAATGGTTCTCCAGGATCCAGGATTCAAAAAAAAGGAACTAGGGATTAAGACGGTGTTTTTAAGACATCTAAGATTACCCGGCGATCATGGCGATAAGGAAAAGATCCTGAAGCATCTTGATCTTGGCAGACATTCCTATAACTCCGAGGATGCCATATATTACTTTAGCAATATCCAAAAGCACATTTGGAAATGTGATCAACAAAACGAAATAATTCAATTCATTCGAAGAACACTTATTGAATTAGCATATACCCGAAAGTTCGTTAAAGTTGGAGATTATTGGTATAAGTTGAATGAGAACGAATTTAAAAAGTGTATATATTTTGGATTTATAAAACGAATGAGTAAAAAAATCGATCAACCCCCAGAAATTACGCAGATCCAATACAAATTGATTAAAAAAATAGTGGAGTATCTCAAGCCGCTCTCGAAACAAACCGTTTCATTAGGCACATTGTTAGAATTCTTAACCCATATGTACTATCATCTCAAGGAAAAAACTCAAGAAAAGCTCATTAAAATGATTTTAAATAGGTTTAGCCACCGTTTTTTATTCGATTATGAGAACTTTATTGATTTTCTTCTTGATGTGGGCGAATATGAATCGGTTAAGGCTCTTTTTAGCCAGATTCTGGGATATAACTCATTTTTTAAGACCCTCGGGAATTACCTTAAACAAATACCTCCAGGTTTTCATTTTCCAATTTTACGGAAGTATTGCAGGAGTAATCCAATCAGCATTCAAGATGCCATTAATTTATTTTCTAGTATGGATCTTGAGCCTTGTGTTATTCATCTCTTGTTCCAGCACCTTCCCAAGACTGAGATCGGTATAAAAATAGGGATTGTCGATCGTTTAATTGAAACTGGAAATCTAAATGGACAAGAAATCGATTCATCTGTGCTAAATCTCTCAATAATCACAATTTTATTGGAGGATAAGTATTTTATCATGGAATTTATTATCCAAAATTTCCGAAATAAGAATTGGCAGAGAAATGAGTGGAATGATAATCTATCCCAATATGAATATGACAGCAAACTTTATAAAAATCTCCACAATTTCTCCCTTGTCCAGCCCAAAATTAAATATTTCCATCATCTACCCAAAAAATGGCGGGATTTCTTTTTCAAATGCCTCTTCTTTGGCACTTTGGGCGGAGGGAAAGGTAAACTGGGAGAGAGGAATGGTACCCCAGGTACGGAGAATGGGAAATTGGGATTAAAGAAGCGGTATGGGCAGACATCTCAAATCATACCCAGAAGATCCATTATACAAGATTTCTATGCATATCAACTGCGGACCAATTTGAATAAAGGAGAATGGATCTCAAACTTCCTTGAACAAACCAGAAATTTTGCATTTACCCTGTTTAGAAAGTTTTTAACCCAATCGGAATTACATAGTTTTCTCGAGACGAAAGCACCCCCAAGCTTTGATTGGGAACATGAGAGCAGAAAGATCGATCAAATGCTCATAAAAGAAAGAGGTTTTAATTTTACTCAAATTCCTCAATCGAATAAGCCACAAATTAATTTAAAACGGAAATACGACGTTCTTGAAAAGCAATATACGGGAAGAATGAAAGA
>CAZEPC010000312.1:0-3873 GCA_964513765.1 uncultured archaeon | reverse complement strand
TGCCAGAAGAATGAAAGATGCCAGAAGAATGAAAGATGCCAGAAGAATGAAAGATGCCAGAAGAATGAAAGATCTGATATCATGCGGATTGGCCTTGGCGCTCACTATGGACAAGAGCTTGAGGGAAATATTGGAATGTATCAATTGGCCGAAGGCATCAAAATATTCTCCCTATTATGAGTACAGCATCCCCAAAAAAAGTGGAGGGATGAGGCGCATTTCGGCACCATATAAAATCCTAAAGCAAATGCAGCTGTGGATTAAAGAAAATATTTTAGATGAGGTTGAGCCCCATATCTGCTCGCATGCCTTTCTAAAAGATCGGTCGATTAAGACCAATGCAAAACCCCATGTGGGCAAGGATTTTGTCATAAAAATGGATATAAAGGATTTCTTTCCGTCCATTAAATTAGCTCATGTCTATTATGTATTTTTGGGGCTCGGATTTAACCCAACCGCGGCGAAAATTCTATCTCTTCTCACCACAGCTCCGATTAAAGTGGGGCCTATAAAAGATAGGTATGATATGAAGTATTTTATACATACTGAAAACAGATTTTTGCCGCAAGGTGGGCCCTCCAGCCCAGCAATATCAAATTTGGTATTCTTTCCGATTGATCAAAAAATTTTAGAGTTTTGCAAAAGCCACGGATTGAATTATACGAGATATGCCGACGATCTCACATTTTCGTTTAATTTCTCATCTTTAAAATTACCCTTTAAGAATCATAGGAATAAAAAACTGGAGAAAATGTACCAAAAGCCCAAAAACATCAAGATTCTAATGAATACTATTGTCCAGAAAATCAAGAAGTTCTTGCATCCTTTCGGATTTACCTTGAATAAAAAGAAGATAAATGGAAAATCACAATCCCAACGACAAAAGATAACCGGAGTGGTGGTGAATGAAAAGATAAACATCCCCCGTTCCTATGAAAACAAGGTCAGAGGACTGTTGCATAAGCTCACAAAATACGGAGCACAATTTGATCCTAAAACATTCGCCGATTTGTATTTGAAACTAAAAGGAATGATTGCATTTGTCCATTCAATCGATACAAGCAAAGGAGAAAAGTATTTTTCACAATTTTCCCGTATTCCGACAGGCAGAAGATGCGAAGAGCTGGAATTTGAACAACGCCTTGAAAAATCAATATCTCAGAGTATAACCATATATCATACCAAATTGAAACAATTGCTTCACGAGAGAAAGGCGTTAAACGAGAAAAGAGAAATACTCAATCAAAAAATGGAAAATTTAGATAAACAGATTGTGGAAGGAGATGCTTGGTTCAATGACCCCGAAAACCTCAGAACATACGAGGAGAAGCAGAGGATGCGGGACTTAATGGTGGAGAAAACGCAAAGGTTTGCACGGCTTGAAGATTTCCATGCAAGGATCTCATTTAAAATCGACCAAATTAAAGAACGAATGGCCCGAATAAACCAAAAAATCGAGGGAATTACAAAACTTCAAGGCAATCCAACTCCAAAAGAGGGATAAATATGAAAATAGGAAACAAAAAATATCTCAGCTTCATGAATGGGACTAACGAAAAAAATCAACTCCATATTCCCATTTTACAAAATGAACAAGCCTTTAAGCATCAATATAACGTTGCCTTAGGAAATGAAAATAAAATTCTGGGAATTAAGATAAACGGGAAAGACTTAGTGGAAATTCCAAAATCCTTGTTATCTTATCCTCATTTGAAAACTCTGGATCTTTCATGGAATAAAATAGACACTATTCCCAATGATTTGAACAAATTCAAAAATCTGGAAGTTCTTAACCTCTCCCATAACAAGATCCGAACCTCCGAAAATACCCAACTGCCCCCGAGGATTGAAAAATTAGGACTTTCAAGCAACTTAATTGAGGAATTTAGTTTTAAAAAACACCAAACCGTCCCCCTTAGGGTGCTTTCATTGGAGAAAAATCGGATTGAAAATATCCCGGATTTTCACCAATACAGTAGTATGCTCGAAAAAATCAATATAAGTTTTAACTTTTTGCATACCGTTGAGAAACAATTTAATTGTCTTCCCTCCCTTAAAATACTTAATCTTAACAACAATCAATTAAAGCTCTTAAAATCCGATTTTCAAAATACGGAAAATTTAGAATACTTAAATCTTTCTTACAATCGGCTAAAAAACATAGACATAAGAATAGGTGCCTTAAAAAACCTAAAAATTCTTCTTTTAAAACATAATCTAATCCAAAAACTCCCCATTACGCTGGGAAATTGTCGTAATTTGAAAAAAATTGAACTGCAGGAGAACAATTTGAGTTCTTTACCAAGTACAATTGTAAATTTAAAGGCTCTTGCCAACTTGAATGCAGAGAACAATAATATCCGTAGATTACCAAAGGATATCGATGCAATGAGTAGATTGGAGACCTTCTCCATTAAAGGGAATAAACTTAGAAAGCTTCACTCTATTCGATTTCTTTTAAAATTAGAGGAATTTTGGTGCACAAATAATGACTTTAGTAGGGAGAGTAAACGAATCATAGAGCAATGGAAATCTAACTCGCATAATTCGGCATATAGAGAGCGGATATTAAAACATTTTGGCGAGACCACCCTCTCATTAGCCAAGAAATTAGCCGCGGGGGAAGATTTAGAAGGCTGGAAAAAGCGCCGATTAATATACGAGATTGATAATGAAGTTATGACGTATCTTTTCAAGCACTTACCCGACAATCACCCCTTTTGGGGACAAATCGAACAAAAAAATATGCTCAAGATTAACAGCGAATTTTCCATTTTAAGATGAACCCCCGAGAAAAAATAAAAACAAAATTTATTTAAATATGTAATTATTAAAAAAGAGTAGATCCGTTTGTTTTTAAAATATGGAAAAACAACCGGTAATCAAGTAAATAAAATTTACAAGGGTGTAAGAACATGTTATTACCAAAATATGTATTTTTTACCAAGGGGATTGGAGAGAATCGCAAGGAACTCCAATCTTTTGAACTTGCGTTACGCGATGCGGGAATCTCACAATTTAACCTTGTGCAAGTTTCCTCAATCCTCCCGCCCAAATGTAAGGAAATTTCACGGGAGGAAGGGCTCAAGCGAATGAAAGCAGGACAGATAGTGTTCTGCGTAATGGCCAGAAATTGTTCCAATGAAAAGAATCGATTGATTTCGGCGTCCATCGGGGTGGCCAAACCAAAAAACGGGGATAATTACGGATATTTGAGCGAGTACCATGCATTCGGAAAGGATCATGATACCGCCGCGGAATTTTCCGAGGATTTGGCGGCTAGTATGTTGGCATCAACCTTAGGCATTCCCTTTGACACCGATGCAAATTACGATGAAAAAAGAGAAATCTTCACCATGAGCGACAAGATCGTGGAGACTAAGAATTACACTGCCACCACGACTGTAAAAGAGGATGATATGTACACTACAGCAATTGCGTGTGCGGTTTTCCTCATGGAATAATGCCAACCAATCAAGAACCGATCAAAAACTGATCAAAAACCGATCATGAACCGATCAAAAACCGATCATGAACCGATTAAAAGCCGATCATGAACCGATTAAAAGCCGATCATGAACCGATCAAAAGCCGATCAAAAACCAAAAGAAATGCCTTTTTTCGAAAACTTCTGAACTAAACACAATCAACTTTGGAATTTCATAAAATTGTGAAAGAAATTATGATTTGGGTAATAAACCGCTAGCTTATTATTGAACAATAAACCAACTACATAATACACGATAATCTAAAAAGAGCGAAAATAACATGAAAAAACAAGATTATTTAAAATATAAGATACGGCCATTCGATCCCGAGAAAGTATCAAGCGTGGAAGATGCTTTGGTTGCCTTGCAAGGTTGTTCATTTCAG
>CAZEPC010000311.1:0-6044 GCA_964513765.1 uncultured archaeon | reverse complement strand
TTGTGGTTGCGGTGAAGGCTGCTGCGGTTGTGGTTGCGGTGAAGGTTGCTGCGGTGAAGGTTTTGGTGATCCGGCAGCTGGTTTGATCACAAGTTCTACCCCTGAAAATCCTAACTCGGTTAATGCATCATTGGATACCTTAGCGGAAAAATCGAGAACTTCTGGATCTGGTTCGGCATCTACAATAATGGATTTATTTGAATCTGGATCCAGTAAAGTAACCTTTCCGCCCTCTGGAATTCCCAATGATTCAAGATTATTTGAGCTTAAAATGCATTTTTGGCTAATATTAGTGCTTGGCTCAACGAAAAGCGTTAATTCTGTCATATAATCATCCTATTTTATTTAAATTTCTCTGTTTTTTACTTGGTTTTTTCTCAATAAAATATTTTAGATTAAAAAATGTTTGAAAATCCAAAAAATAGCCAAAATAAATCCAAAATTGAAATGATGAAACTAAAAAAGCAAAATGAAAAATATGAAAAATTTAGATGAGTAAAGACCAATATTTACTCTTCTTCGGGATAACTTTCAGCTATTTTTTTTGCATAGTACCGAAATACAGTTACAGTTTTCCCTAATTCCTTAATAGAACGGGATGCCCCAATTAGAAAAAATCTACCCGCCGCAGAGATAACCATAAAACTCTTCGTACCACGAAGAACAACTTCTACAAGCTCGTTATACCCTACTTTATTTACGGAATCTTTGCCAGATTGGAGCAATACTGCACCCATACTACATAGCTGATCGGGGTTAATGTTATAATCAGGTATAGCAGAAAAAGCCAACCTCATTCCTTCCTCTGTAACTAAGGCGAGGGCCTCCAATTCTGTGTTCTTAGTAATATTTGCCAAATATGCGGTTAAATTCTCCGCGTCTTCTTGACTTAAACTCATTTTTTCGACCTTTTTCTAATCTTTTCTATTGTAAGATTCTATAAATTATATTTTTTTCCTTGGGTTTTAAATTCTTCTTCTTTTTGTTTATTCTTTTACTCTTCTTTCTTAAGAAATTCTATGGCAACCACCGTTTTATTTTCAACCAAAACACGGGGCACATATCCTTCCGCAAAGAAAATACCTTCGGGTAAAGAACTAATTGGCTCTAAAACTTTTTCAACTTGCTCCTTACCGAGAAATGTTTGCTTTTTCTCCGCAACAGAATAGGCTTTTGGGCCCATAATAATCATTTCTCTTTCATAGCCTTCGGGAACCCCTTCCTCATCTAAAACTTCCAGAATTTCATCAAGTTTATCTTGAGAGAATTCCTGAGTAGCAGGGCTTCCGGAAACCGGAGCTTCAGAATCATCACCCTTGTATAATGGGCCGCTTTGCTCAATAGTCTCGTTATATTGACCGCTTTTGGCCCTTGACATGACTTCTTGGTATGTTCGGGTTTTAGTTGGACCACCCCCAACCTCAAATTGGAGATCTTGATCTTCAACGATTTCTTGGGCAAATCCATCCGAGCGGGTTTCTTCAATAGCTTCCAGGAACTTTGGATGTTCATCTTGTTCCTCTTCATCCATGGCTATTGTACTATAATTCAAGCCCACTTGACCACGTACTTCTTGGAGTTTTTGGGCACCAATAAATTTTGATCGGACAGAACACTCTGAACCCTTCCATAGATAAACAATCCGTTCGTCATCATCATTAATGATATAACTACGGTCGGAATTTAATAATTCCTTGATGGGTTTTTCTTCATCTTTAATTTCATGAACTTCACCATCATCCATAACCTCTAAAATCTGTACCATTTTTTAAACACCAGAATAATAATTTTAATTATTTAATATATTGTTGTTATTTGCTAAGAATACTTTGGGAGTTAATCCAAAAAAATGTTTCTTGTGTGATTCCCATATTTTTTTAGATTTTGCTCACCTATCAAGAACCAACAATACTAATTCTTATTTCCCATTAACAAATATGGATGAGTAAAGCTCAAAAGCCTTTCTTCTTCAAAAATTCCCTACAGAGTTCAATAAGATCTGTTGCTTGGATCCGCGGGCCAAATTCATCCCGTGCATATTCTCCTAAGAGGCCATTTAGATATGCCGAAGAACATGCAGATGAGAATGGATCATATCCTAAAGATAAGAAAGCCACGTTTAGCCCAGCCAAAACATCACCAGTCCCACCAACTGACATTTCAGCACATCCCGTGGTGTTCACCCTGAATTTGTGGACTTTTTGTTCCTTGTTTATAATATAATCATGAACGCCTTTAATAAGAAATGTACCTATAAGATGGTTTGTCTTTTCCAAGAAATAGTTACCCCGTTCCATAATATTGACATATGAAGGAATATCACCCAATTCTGTAAGGGTTGCAAGCTCTCCTTGATGGGGAGTAATGATGCAATGGGAGGGTAAATTCTCAATTTTTTTATTTTTAAGACATTTCGCCAATAATTTAATCCCGTCGGCATCTACTACGAAAGGAACTCCTTGTTTTATTAACCACGGAAAGAATCTATTGAAGAAAATTTCAGTTTCTGAGCTGATTCCTATTCCGGGACCAATTAGAACTGCATCCGCCCATTCGGTAAGATCCTTCGCATACGGAACATCTTTTGCACCCAAATCACAATTACGTCCTGATTTTACAATCAAATTGGGTGAATAGCTCCTAATAACATCGTCAACCACTTGGGGAACAAGGCATTGAACCAGATCAATCCCTAGTTTTTGACAAATCATTGCTGCCAAAGCGGGTGCGCCCGAATACTCAGAGGACCCTCCAATAATAAGTACCTTTCCAAAAAGGCCTTTATGAACATCCCTTCTTCTCTGTTTCATGGTTTTTCGTAAATCCCCATCCCCAACAAAAACGTGAGATTCTAAAGGGGTTCCGATAGGTGCAACCACTACGGAACTTTCATCTCTATTGGAGGCCAACCCAATCTTATCGCGATGGAAGGTAATTCTAAACTCACAAGTCACGGAAATATCTGGAGTTTTACCCGTATTTGGATTCATCCCCGAGGGTACATCCACTGATATAATCTTCGCTTGAGATTTATTGATAAAGTTGATAGCGGAGGCTATTGGTTCTCTAATTTTGCCTTTAATCCCCGTTCCGAGGAGTGCATCCATAATCATAATCTTTTCTTGAGATTGAGTTTTTAAAATTCGTTCTTTGAAAAATTGAGCAACTTGCGATGAATCTTTTAATGTGAATGTGTTAATATTTATAAGAAGATTTTGGAGAATATTCCAATTAAGTTTGGACTCACTACTATTGATATTTTCCGGCCTTCCTAAAAGGACAACATTGATTTGATAACCTCTTGTAGCTAAATGCCTGGCAATGACAAATCCATCCCCCCCATTATTACCTTTTCCACAAAAAACAAAGATTTGGGAAATTTTTTCCATATTATAATGGGAGCATATTGAATTGGTGGCTTGCAGCCCAGCGCATTCCATAAGCAATTGATTAGGAATATCTAAACTAGCCGTATTTGCATCAAGCCTGCCTATATCTTCCGCTTTCACGGGTAAATTTTCAAGTTTAACCATAATTAATTATATGAATAAAAGGAAATAAAGCTTAATGGATTGGAAGAACAGAATAACGGAAAATCAAAAAGAATTGGAGAAAATTTGAGACTAAATTAGGGACAAAAAGAAAAAATTTAAGAGAATCTACATGTACGAAACTAAGGGAGCACTAATCAATCGATAATATTTTCATCTCAAATTCATCCTCTTTTTCATCATTCTTAGTGTAATTTTTATTAATGATATTATGCCATTTATCTAACTTTTCGGATAAACTTATCCCCCCATGGTACAGGTCATCTTTAAAATCGTCCACCATTTGTTCGATATCAAGAGAAAAATCATTAACTCTACTTGGAACGAGGATAATCAAGGCATACCTTTGTACTCCTCCTCTTGCATGGGGATCTTCAATTTTAATTTTCTTTACGAAAATGTTGTAACGTCTATTAAACAAATCTTTTACGAATAGCATCAGTTCTTTGCATCTAGTAGAAATAGAATCTTGGAGTAGGTTATATTGGGTGGTTTTATCAAATTTTGAGAAATCAAAACTAATTTCCGCGAATTGAGGCCCTAATTTATGATGATAATGGCTTATAGCTAAACCAATTTCAACCTCATTACTATCTGAATCTGCTGTATTAATGGATTCAGTATTACTTTCTTTAGTTAAATTCGACGGAATTTGCATCTTTAATCCCCGAGAAAGTTTTTTCCCATATAATTTAAATTAGTATTTGGATATATTCTTCGATTTCTGAAATATTTTTGAAAAGTTTCCAATTTATCATATATATGTAAAAAATTTAAATGAGAAAATTGAAGACAATTCAATCTAAATTGGGAAATGAGCAGAAGACTAATATTTGGTTAATCTATAAGGTTTTATTTTATATTATGCACCCTATAATATTTGATAAACATCCAATATATTTATATCGTCCCTTTTGGAAATCTTTAATAATTTTTCCAAGTCTTCCGCTAAACAAAATTTTACTAAAAATCAAGTATTTTCATCTTTGAAATAAAATGGACTTAGAAGAGATCAACACCTTAGCACAATTAAAAGAGAACTTTGCAGATCATCTCCCAAAGCATATTGGGCTTATATTAGATGGAAATAGAAGGTGGATCAGAAGGCAAGGAATAAAGGATGTACGGAAAGGACATATCGCCGGGTATAAACGTTTAAAAAAAATACTTAATCCATTCTTTGAGGCAGGTATTCATTATTTGAGTGCTTATGCACTTTCCACAGAGAATGTAAAGAAAAGAAGTGAAAAAGAGGTTAGGGCACTATTCAAACTTATTTTAAGAGGGGTAGATGATGTAATTAAGGAACCTCTCATTCATGATAAAAAAGTAAAAGTTCGACTTATCGGCCATCTCTCTAAATTACCAAAGGATATTCAAGATGCTATTGCAAAAATGAATAAGGAAACAGATAAATACAATCAAAATTTCATAAATTTCTGTGTTATGTATGATGGACAAGAAGAATTAGTTGAGGCGGTAAAAAACATTGCTCAAAATCAAATTCCTCCCGAAAAAATTACCAAACAAACCATTAAAGATCATCTATTTTCCAACAAATTTCCCGAATTAGACTATATAATTCGAACCGGGATGGAAGATGGTGCCAGAATATCGGGATTTTTACTATGGGATGCATCTTATGCAGAGTTTCGTTTTCGAGAGGATCTTTGGCCAGATTATAATGAGGTAATGATTTTGGAAGATCTTAAAGAGTATATTAGCCGAAACCGGAGAAAAGGCGCTTAAAAAAGGCTATAATCCAATAGTGCCGCATTTAAACCGTATTTATATAAAATAAAAGAAGTATTTTTTATTATTCCTAATCTTAAATGAGTATTGGTGGAAAAAATTGGGAGAGAGAAAATCTTGGGAGAAAGAGAAAATTTAGCCAATCTTAGAACTCTATTGGCGCTTGAACGAAATTATTTGGCCGAGGAACGGACCTTTTTGGCTCGAATTCGAACAGGGATTGCACTGGCCATATTTGGTCCACCAACGAATATTATTTTGGTGTTTTTCGATTATTCGGCAAACGTTCCCCTTTTCTTGAATATTTTGGTTAGCATTTTTTTCATTACAATTACAATATATGGAATATACCTAGCATTGCATGGAAGAACCCAATTAAAAAACATTAGAAATAAATTAAGCAAAATTCGTAAAAAAGAAAAAACTTTGATTAAAGAATCCGGCATGGATGAAGGTATTTGTGATTGTTTTCTGGACGAGTAATTTATTTATCATCTTTAATTTCTTATATTAGGCCCTTCTGGAGAATTTCCGAGCTCCGATATTTTTCCCATAAGGAAAGGAATTCATTAAGAGAGGTTCGATCCCTGAAAACTTTTTCACGCATTTGTTTTTTAGCCCTTAAAGTGTTCAGAAACTTTTTTTCTAGGTTTCTTGTATAGATTTCCTCCACGTTAGCAATTTTATCGTATTTTTCACATTCATGAATTGTTTCTACAGCAATCTTCACCGAGAGCATTG
>CAZEPC010000310.1:0-6047 GCA_964513765.1 uncultured archaeon | reverse complement strand
GAACAGTTCAATTAGTTCAGAGAATTGGTTATCGCAATATTCGCCGTATTCCTTAGTTTTAAGCGTATTGGCCAACATCGTGGTTGTTTCCCTGATAGGATTTCTATTAAAGGACCAATCCAAGGCACCTGAATAGTAAAGGCCCATCTTAAGTCCTTCGTCTCGCACCGCCGAGGTAAGCTCACCGACTATGTCGCGGGAGGCATAATAATCGGATATATAGGGATTTTTCACCCTACTGGGCCATAACAAAAAGCCGTCATGATGTTTGGTGGTGAGTACCACATATTGAGCCCCAATCTTTTTAAAAAGCCGTGCCCATGAATGAGGTTCCCATTTCTGGATCGATTCGTTAAATAAGGGTGCAAATTCTTTGTATTCAAAGGAACTCCCGAAATTTTCCGTGTGATACTCTTTATAATCATCCTCAAAAATCCTTATCGAATTTTGATACCACTCGGCATAAGGATTGTGGGCAAAATGGAATTTAAAACCCCGCTCACCTACTGTTTTGGTTATATCTCCGTACTTAGTGGGCGCAAAGGCCGGAACAGAATACAAACCCCAATGGATAAAAATCCCGAGTTTCGCGCCCATATACCAATCGGGAGCGCGATGTTGTTTTAGAATCTTTTTCTTCGGCATATACGACATTAATTGATTAGAAAGCAAAAGAGATACAAAAAGCTTGAGGTTCGAAGCCCAACCGGTGCTCACTACTTAAAAAATCATGCTACGCAACAAAAAATTAAAGGAGGATACCATAAAAAAGAAGATCTTTGAAACTTTAGAGTTCTTTTTGGCCTAACCTAACTCAAGAGATGTTTACATGCCTTTATTATTCTTTTCACATTCGGGAGGGTTTCATCCTCAAGCTTTCGGTTGAAAGGAATGGTATTTTCTGTGCAGACCCTTCTATAAGCGAATTTTACATCCTTCTCCATAATCTGCGCACAAATCTCACCCGACAACCCGGCAAATTCATAGTCTTCGTCCACCACAATCAGATTACCGGTCTTTTTAACGGAATGGACAATAGTATCAACATCGAGGGGTACTACTGTTCTTAAATCAATCACTTCGGCATCGATTCCATCCTTTGATAATAGATTAGCTGCTTGATGGCATCTATGAACGGATACACCCAAACTCACAAACGTGATATCGGATCCTTTTCTCTTTATTTTGGCTTTTCCGAGGGGGATAGAATCAATCTCTTCTGGTAGATCCCCAAAAGCTCCCGCCTCGGGGACATCGAATTCCATATTCTCCCGACCGCCGATCCCCATATAATCCAAAAAGTAATCCGATAAGAGTTTGTGCTCGAAATATATGACCGGATCCTCGCATGCAATGGCTGAAACCATAAGGCCCGCAGCATCCAGCGGATTGGAGGGTACCGCAATATTTACCCCCGGAATATGCCCTAACCAGCCCCATAAACTCTGCTCATGCTGCCCAGCATCACCATACCCGCCGCCACACGAGGTACGAACCACCAGCGGAACATTCCATTTTCCCCCAGAGAAGAATTTGTTCTTGGCCGCGTGGTTCAGGATTCCATCCACACATACACCAATAAAATCAACCAGCATAATCTCCACCACGGGTTTCAACCCAGACATTGCAGCCGTAACCGAGGCACCTAAAAAGGCACTTTCGCTTATGGGCGTGTTTCTTACCCTTTCATTTCCGAATCTGGTACAGAGATTAACCCTTAAAAGCTCTACATCTTCCCCAAAAATCACGATATTTTCATCTTTCGCCATCTCTTGTTCCAAAGCCCTTTCAATTGCATCTGCAAAACTTGTTCTTGCCATTATGCATCATCCCCCTCAAATTTTTCTAATGCCTTTTGGACATTTGAATCCACAAGCTCTTCGATCTCTTGATTGATTTGTTCCAGCTTATCCGAGCTGTATTGAGATTTAACCTTCTTCGCCATCAACCTCACAGGATCATATTTCTTCTTGGTTTGTTTCTTGGATTTCACGATTGATGAGAGCACATTCTTGAGATTTCCTCCGCGCTTTAGGATATTTGCTCCCTTCTTCTTAACCATCGCTTTCATCAAATCCCCGCCCACCTCTTTAAACTCCTTGATGGGATGATCATGGAAGCGAAATAAGGGATCGCCTAAAAAGTGACCCTCCCTATGGGTACAATCCCCATGAATAAAGAACGGAATATTTTTCTTGCGCATGGCAGAAAGACCCATTTGAACCCCTTCCCACACATCTATAGCATCCTTACCATCCACTTTTATCCCTTGGATGCCCAATCCGTTTGCCCTCTCAAGCAGAGTGCCGCCAGTTTGATCTCTTGATTGGGTGGTGATCGCCCATCCGTTATCTTTACACACAAATAATACAGGAAGTTCCCATGAGGAGGCAAAGTTCATTGATTCCATAAGCATTCCTTGATTAAAGGCCCCTTCCCCGAAAAAGGCAACAGCCACATTATTCGAGGTTTTCAACTTTCGGGAGAGCGCAAATCCGCACGCAGCCGGCCCCGCAGACCCGACAATCCCGGAGGAAGCTACAAGATGATCCTTGGAAAATAAGTGCATATGTCCACCCATCCCTTTACACAAACCCCGGGAATGTCCCATAAATTCTAATAACAATTCTTGTAGTCCCACACCCCTCATTATAAAAGGAGGTGTTCCCCGGTGGTCAATCGCGATTGCATCACCCTCAACCAATTGAGACACTACCGCGGCAATTATTGCCTCTTCGCCAATACCCATATGCATCTCCCCGAATATTCGGTTATCTTCCCAAATCTTTTTCACTCGCTCCTCGAAGAGACGACTTTTAAGCATCATTTTATAAAGTTTTACCACATCTGGTTCTTTCATCGTTTTCTCATTCTCAATTAGGAAAATTTACCTATTAATAGCTTTCCCTCCGATTCCAATAATGATTCAAAAAGATACCGGGGAATTGATGAGTTCGCCAGAACAAGCACCGGCTTACCCTGCCAATTGTTGGGCGTGTTTGTTGGGCAATTCTGATCACGTGGGGATGTAACATAGCTATTTACCTTATAATGGGGTGGTTCTTCTTGAATTCGATAAATAACAAGGGCGTCTTTGAAAGTCAATTATCATTCAGCCCCGAAGCCATGAGACAAGAGTATTTGGAAATATATCTGTTTGGAAATAAAAACTATTATATCATGTCCCAAGGAATTGATTATGGATATATGGTCTGTTATGGCTTGCTCCTCTATTTGATAAATAAAAGGTGGGCTAAAAAGTTGGAGGAAATACCCGATCAAATCACCCGCAAAATCATGCAGCCATGGATTCATAAATTCGAGATTTTTTCTTTTGTGTGCCTTTTTGCACCCATCTTTGATGCAGTTGAAAATTATTTTATACTGAAAATGGCAATCAGATCCCCCACACCCTTTCCTGATTGGTGGGCACTAACCCATTCCAGTTTTGCACTTCTTAAGTGGATTATTCTGTTTGGAAATATAATTCTTTATCTTCTAATGCGATTTAAGTTATATTTAACTAAAAAAAGAACTACTACAAATTCCAAGGGAAATGAAAGAAAAGAAAAATCTCAGAAAATGATTCAGGGAAAAGAGCAATCAAAAGGACAAGAAGAGACCTAAAGGACATTAAATAAAAAAATGAGGTTTAAAAAATGAAAAAACCAGATAATGCGTTCCCGCAGGACTATTTGCATAATGTTCTCAAGGGAAAAGTGGGAACACTTTTCGATGATTTTGATCTTGAAATTAATGAAGGAGTGTATAAATACAATACACATCTTGGGCGTTATGTGTATCAAACAACTTTTCCCAATTTAGGACCCCATGAAGTGAGCTGTGAAATAGATGTTTTGAATTTGGAGGTCATTTTTTTCAACGATCTCAATCAACAATCACCTTCCCAAGATGTTGAATTACCAGAACCAGTAATTTTAAAAATTGCACCCCCTATATACAACAAATTGACGGGGTCTCATATCCCCGATGATGCACAATTCAAGGGAATGATCCCCCAAAAGGATCCCATATCGGGACACAGAAACTATGAAGGGCGCTGGGAACGGGTTGACATTGCGGGCGATTACATATCGATCACAATCAATCCCGTGACTATAAAAGTCTTCAATTTCGTGAAAAAATGGAGGGAATAATTTAGATTTCTCCTTTCAACATTTCAATAAAATTTTTTATAGATCTTGAATACAATATGCTTAAGGATGAATACTAAAAAGATCGCATCAGTTTTAGTTTTCTCATATTTTCTCGCCTTCAGCATCGGTTTTATTTACGCAAAGCCCATAGGAGTAGACTTAAAAGATCCAAACTTAAATAATCTCGAGTTAGGGCTATCATTCCCTCCTATCTCCGATGGAAAAGATCGAGAATTCACAAAATCCCTCACTAATGATCTGGGAGTGAACCACATCCGTGCGGCAGAGGATTGGAGCTTCAGGGAGCCCGAACAAGGAGAGTTCAAATGGAATCCCATTGAAGATAGATTGGAATTTTGTGCGCAGAACCAGCTGGATTTTTTTCTCACATTTAAATCAAATGCCCCAAAATGGGCGAGAGACGAATACAACGAGCGGTCTGCTACATTTAAAAATATTTCAGATTTCGAGAGCTACTTAAAAGCCTTTTTCGAGCACACCGACAAGTATTTTATCCCTTATGTTCAATTTGGAAACGAGTGGGTGAGTGATTGGTGGTTTGTTGGCAATAAGTACCAATTTTGCAATTACACAAACTTATTCTATGATATAGTTAAGGAATATTCCCCAAATACTCAAGTTGCTCTGGGCGGGTTTGCGATCGGTGTTCTGAGGGAATTGGCCATGCATTATAATTTCACCGATACGCTCATTACCGAAAAAGGGGAAATTATTGGAGAATCCGATTTTAAAAGCCAAATAGACGATAAAGAGCACCAAAAAGGATTAGAGAGAACTTTATATGTTTTAGAGAACGCACAATATGATATTTTAGATATACATTTATATGATGATTACTGGAATTTCAAGGCATATAAGAATGTTATTGAACAGCTTGCACCAGGTTATCCTATTATATCTACGGAATTTGGTGGCCCAAATCTTTATTGGGAGAATATTTGGAATGATTATTCTTCACATTTCCACGCGCAACACCTTCAAAATTGTATAGAAACAATTGAAAGAATGAATATAAGCTTAGCCTATTACTTTAAGCCAATATCAAGTAGATCGGCCAATCCCAGCCATAGGCAATCGGGGCTGATAAATCAAATGCTTATGATGAAGGGGAGCTATCATGTATTTAAAGCATATTCCCAAGGAAAAGTTTCTTTTAATTTCAGCTATTTAGCGATCTACTCCGTTGGTCTTATGGGGATCATTTCGATTATTTTCACGATACTTAACAAGATCTATGGGAAAATGAAGCCAAGAAAGACCGAAAAAAATAACAATCATTAAAACACGGATTTCTGATATCCGCCATCAACCCCTATTGCTTGACCCGTAATATATGTATTTTTTCCGGAAAGTAAAAAAGTAACCACCGATGCAAGCTCTTCGGGGTTTCCAAACCTCTCCATGGGGATTAGTTTTGTTCTCCTTTTTTCCATCTCTTCCACGGAGATTTTCTCTTTTTCCGCCCACTTTTTTTAGTATTCCTTTTAGCCTCTCGGTCTTATGTGTTCCAGGGAGAACAGAATTGACCAAGACATTATGTTTCCCCACTTCATTAGACAAGGTTTTTAGATATCCAAGTACTCCTTAATCATTTCGGGCACAAAGGCTTTCGTGAGCCACACCTCCGAGAGCAGATTGGTTCCCAAGGATTGTTGCCACATTTCCTCATCCACATCTAAGCAATCTCCAGTAGGAGGACCTCCGGCATTTATTAAAAGCCCATCAACCCTTCCGTGTTTTTTAATTATCTTTTCCTTGAAAACCTCAATTTCCTCTTTGTGGGAAACATCAACTTGGTAAATATGTGGCAATTTCCCGCAATTCTTGAATAGTGCTGTAGAAGCAGATTCCAAGTGTTCCAAGGATCGA
>CAZEPC010000309.1:0-6083 GCA_964513765.1 uncultured archaeon | reverse complement strand
TTAGTGATTGCATATAACATTGAATCATCTAAACTAATATCTAAGTAAGATTCTCCAGAATTATATGTTGTTGATATTGAAGGATTGTTTTCATCTGTCACATCAATTATTTTCAATCCATCATTTTTATTCATACAATAAAGATAATCTCCTCTTTTTTGAAGCTTTATGTAATTTGAATTCTCACCCAATGAAACGGAAGCTAGCTTATCTGGTGATCTTTTATTACTAATATCTATTACGACTAATCCTTCAGAGGAATCTATAATGTATGCAAAATCTCCATCATTTGAAACTGCAACATCCATGATTGATCCCTCTCCCAAATATCTTGAGCTGTAAAAGGGTAGGTAAGCTTCTTGAACATTTAAAATTATAAGCCCCGAATTCCCTGCAGAAATCATCATGTGATCATCATTTGTTGCTTCAAATGAGTTCCATTGATCAATACTGGCATTCTTATATGTGGCTATTTGGTATATATTTGAAAGATCATTCACGTTGAAAACTCTCATTCCCACATCCTTGTAAAGAGCATATACAAAACCCTCATAATCCAAAGTTTCTTTGATTTTATTAGCTGAATGATTTATAATGTCAAAATACCCGATTTCTTTCAAGTTAATATCTAAAAATTCATTTCTCGAGGATCCGTATTTTTCAGAGAGCATTTTTGGATGGAGATACCAATATTCTTCCAAAGACTCGGCTCTAATTGCCGAAAGCTCACCCCAATGTTTAGGGGAAAGTAAATAATCATGTGCATTATCTTCGGTTGTTTGCCATGTTTGATTAAACCAAGATTTAAGTTCGACCTTTCCTTCCAAAACTCCAAATTCAGACCCTCTGTTTATCTGTTCTACTTCAATTCTTATTTTGTCATCGGCGTGAAAGCCAGAACTTGCATAAACTCCCCGTGCCTTTCCGACACTCCAAATAAATGTGTTATTTTCCAGATTTTCTTGATATGTTGGATCATTTTCGGAATTATTTGTAATATATAAATCATCAACCCCACTACTATATTCAAATGAAATGGAAAAAACAGATATGATACATAATGATAATAGTAATAGAGCAGGAATTTTTTTCATTTTCCGATTCACTTTTTGACCTATCTTCATTTAGTATTCCACCTTTTTAATTAATTTATTGATTATTGTTGCTAAACCTATTGAACCTATAATAAAATAGATATAGGCGTTTTCCCAATTGGAATCTTCAAATTCGACTGAAGATCCTTCAGTTATTAGCCTAAGTGAATATCCGTATCTCTCATCCTCATCCTCAAGAACTCCCGTATAAATTGTCAATTCTAAAAGGTCTCCAGTTTCTTTATTTATAAAGAAGGAGGCAGTACTATTTCTATTATCTGTCCAATATGATATGACTCTAACATCCGCCACATTATTTCCCGATCTCCAAAGAGTAGAGTATACATCGGAATTACTGAAATCCTCATAAGGTATCTCATTATTTAAGTAAAGGGCCGTTACATTTTTTTGATATGAAATATCTGGTGAGAGTGAGAAAACGGTTATTGGTGTTCTCTCATCAATTAGATTCCAAGCATCTGAATCAGAATGTATATCTGTGGCATAAAATTTTGAAAGGACTGGAAATGCATCGTTGTAATCAACATTTTGGACCCAAAAATGAAATCTTGTCCCTTGAGGGAAATCATGATAAAAGAATGTCATAAGTGGCTCCGAGAAAGAGTTAAGGTTGGTTGATTCAACATAAGCAACTTCATACACTCTTGTATCGCCCACTACGGTGCTTAGGTCTTGTCCTATTGCAGAAACATATCCTCCTAATGAAATAGAAGTATCAACCGGTGCAGAAAATTTACTCTTTTTTCCTACATTATCCGTTGCTTCTATTGAAATATAGTAATGATAGTTATTTCTCAATCCAGATACTGTAAAAGTTGTTCTATCTCTTATAGTTCCAACTAAATATTCCTCATATTCATCAGTAACAACTCCTTTTTGAAATATTGGTCTGTTTGCAAGATAAATATCATATTTCTCCACATCAAATATCCCATCATCTGAGGCTTCCCAGTTCAGATTTATAGAGGTTTCTTCGATAACTTTTGGAAGTGCTTCAATTATTGGGGCTTCGGGTTGGGTAGTATCAAAATTAAAAAAGCCGAGTTCACTCCAAGTTCCGTTATTATTTTGGAACTTACTTGATGCACTTTCACCCGTATTATCTATCCCTCTAACTCTCCAATAGTAAATTCCTTCTTTACTCGCATTAAAAATATAATAACTATTTGAAATACCTTCAACAAAGACGCTTCTTTTCAAATTTTCAATGCCCATCTGACTATTATTGTATATTTGGATTTCATATTTGAATATATCTGAATCACTTGAATCTCTCTCCCAATCAAGGTTTATTGGGTTATTTAATTCACTTAAATATTGATTGTCTTCGGGTGAGTTTAAGGTCATCGGTAATGGTGCGGCAGAATAGCAAAATTGATACCACATCTCACAATTTTCTCCATACTTGAGAAAATCTGTATATGCACTTTGATTCGCTTGAATCATAACAAAATACCTCCCAGTCTCATTTATTGATATATGCTGTGGATTTGGTAAAGTGCCTGTTCCATTGATCATACTGCTGAAGCTCAACAAGCTTGTATTAAGTATTGGTTTCTGTACATCTTCTTGATAAAATTGAAGATAACAATTATGACTTTGATTATCATCAAAGAGATAAAAATTATACTCCCTTCCTTCATACAAATCCATATAGAAGATATCTACGTAGTTTTCATAATCAAATCTGCTAGTTTTTGGGTCATCCTCATTTTCTAACCCATTTAGATCTGGGGAAAGGTAATTTCCATATTCAAAATAAGGTTGGATCAACAAACCATAATCTAAGTATGTCCCATAAGGATCCAATGTGGTTGAAATGTTGAAATAGTTCTGGTCATTCAGATTTTCAAATGATGAAAAAGGAATCTTTAATAACATATCAGACTTTGCCGTTCCATTGTAAATATATAGACTATATTGATTGTCGGTGATGAAATAATCGTTATAGTTAATAAATTTGAATATCTTATTATTTGCACCATCTCCAGCAATAGTTTTTGTTTTTGTCCATTCATTCCCTGATACTTCATCTACAATTTTCATAGTTATATTGAATGATTCCATTGGACTTGTGGTATTATATGTGACCCTAAATCCCTCAAAAAGATATTTCCCAAATGGATCATCTTCAATTTTCATTCGGATGTAATTTCGTCCCAGATTATGATATCCAAAAACTTGAAGATTCGTTGGATCATAAATTTGGATTGAGAGAACTCCTGTTTTTCCATCGGCTAAGAAACCAAAACCTTCGTGGAAAGAGATGTCATTGGCAGTACCCGGGCTGTTATACTCGTCTAATATGGTTGGCATGGTGATATTATCCACATCAATGGAATAGAGTCCATATCTTTCTGCCGTTATGAATAAAACATCATTTTGCATTGAAACACTCTTACTTATTCCTTCAAGGGTAAGAGTCCCTTTAATCTGTATTTGCGTAGGATCAGACACATTAAAGATAGCCAATCCATTTGTCCCATCTGCTATGTAGGTGATGTTATTTTTAAAATAGATATCATTGGTAATCCCATTTGTATCAAAGGTATCCAAATATAAAAGCTCTTCCGAATTGGTAATATTAAATGAATGCAATCCCCCTTCTCCATCTGCTACATATAAATATTCATCATTTTGGATAGTGAGGCCTAAAGCGCGACCCGGCGTATCGTAGGTTGTATTTAATAAAAGATCCGATGCATTATTCACATCGATTTTCAATATTCCGTTGATTCCATCTGCCAAATAGGCAAAATCATTCGATATACAAATGTCGTTGGCAAAGCCGTTGGTATCCAATACATCCATCAAGAATGGATTATTTGGGGAACTAATATTAATTGAAACCATGCCCTTTTTACCATCTGCAACATAAAGAACATCATCTACAATAAATAAATCTTGGGCGGTTCCATTTGTTTCAAAATCGCCGATCATAACTGGATCAGCGGGATTAGAAAGATTTAATATTTTAATTCCGCTTTCAGCATCTGCAATATATCCTAAATCTCCTGCAGTTGTGATTATCGCATTGGATTCTCCATCAGCATTTCCAAAATCGTTTCTACTTAGGTTATTGTGGCCGAGGACTTGAGGATCCGTTGTATCAGTAAGATCAATTGAGAAAATTCCTTCTTTGCCATCGGCTAAATACCCATTTCCATCTGTATGTATGTATATTCCATTGGCCTCTCCTGGGCTATTATATTTTCCTAATAATTCTGGAGATGAAACATCACTCAAATCAATTACCATAAGCCCTTCGTTTTCTGCCGCCATATATAAAGTATTGCTCTGGTAAAAAACATCTTTAGAATTACCGGCTACCTTTAAACTGCTTTGGGTGCTAATTTGTGCATTTCCATCAACATTTACCACAACTAGTCCGTTGGTTCCATCTGCAACAAAGAGATAGTTATTATCAAATTCTATTTCATATGCTTTTCCATTAGTATCAAATGAATCGAGCTGGACGATTTCTGATGCATTAGTGATATTAAATGAAAGAATCCCATTAATTCCATCAGCAACAAATAGGTGTTCATTATTTTCAATATGAACATCTCTTGCATCTTCAGCCAAATCGCAACTATTATTGAGCAAAAGATCATTTGGATCTGTAGTATTAATCTTCAAAATGCCATTAGAACCATCTGCCACATAAGCAAATTCATTGGAAACATAAACATTATGTGAATATCCATCAGTATCAAGGGAATCCATTAACACTGGATTGCTAGGTGTGCTCACATCGACAGTTATTAATCCTTTTTCACCAGTAGCCACATACAAAGTATTTGTATCTAAGAATAATCCCTCTGCCATCCCATTTAAATCAATTCCTCCGATTGTGTCGGGGTTTGTGGGGTCCGCAATATCAAGAACTTTTATTCCACTAAACCCATCAGAGACATAAGCAAAATCGCCAACTGCAGTTATAATATCATTGGCAAAACCATTACTCTCAAAATATAATGATTGATATGCAAAAGCTTTAATTCCTTCTTCATACCATTCACCACTTCCCTTTTCGTAATTATAATACATACCCACAACAATACCATTATGTTCGGAAATCTCTGGAGAGCTTTGGAAAAATTCTTCTGGTTGATAATCTCCATAAAATTCCTCATTATTACTAAAATCTCCATCAAAATTGGATCTCATACAAATGGTAAAATTTTGCTGCATACTCCTCTGGTAAATTATCTCAGCAAAACCTCCCTCTTTCACATATATCGCAGGGTCAATCTCTTGAATTGCTGCTCCATCATCCGTCACTGCTGTTTCTGAACCCCAACTCAATCCGAAATTGGTTGAGATCTTTAATTTTATATCATTTCCATCATCCCAAATAATTCCAACGGTATCACCATGAATATCAACTTCAATATTATTCATTGTTCCTGAAACTATGGCTTCTTCTTGATATGTACTATTTTCTCTCCTTTGATGGTAAAAATCGCTAGTCCCTACATCTTCGTAAAATATATGAATTAGTGAGTTTTTATATTCATCGTCAATCATAATGTGAGGGTTTTGATGATTAGAGTCTGCAGATAATTGATACATTCTTGATTTTTGGAAATTAGGGTAAATATAACGATAGTATAGGCCTTGTTCATTTTCCCAGAGTGCAATGGCTGTACCATTCTTGAAATAATCAATAGCTATGTTTTGATCTGTATTTGAAATAGTTAAGGAATTATAATCACTACCATCAAAAATTCCCACTCCGTGAGATTCGGTAGCAGCAAAAATGGAAGAACTATAACCAACTATATCATTGGTATTGCTTGTTGTTGTGTAAGAATCACTTCCCTCATTAATACTCCCGTCTGTATCAATCTCATAATATCTAATCCCGTTTGTACCATTACTGATATAGAGCTGTTCCCTATTCAAGTCCAATCTATTGGCAGCACTTAATGAAATAGATGTTGCTGATGGTGCAGACCCTCCAAT
>CAZEPC010000308.1:0-6110 GCA_964513765.1 uncultured archaeon | reverse complement strand
AGATGTTCTAAATTTCTGATACTATAGGGTAAAAATTTAAGGTTATTACCGTTGAGATTTAAATTGGTTAGTTCTTTAAGGGTGACAATATAAGAAGGTATCTCAAAAATTGAGTTTTCACTAAGATCCAATTTTAAGAGAAAATGTGCTTTTTTCAATTCCTCGGGGATAGTTTGATATTCATTTGCTTTGAGAGTAATTGCCTTTAAATTTTTTAGAAAAGGTGCTTGGCTATTAGAAAAATCAGTTAATTGATTAAAAGATATATCCAAAATCTGTATTCTTGACAGAGATGAAATTGGTTTTGGGAATAGTGCGAATTTATTATTCGCAAGATGTAATTTTCGGAGTGATACTAAATTTTGAAAAGAATTAGGGAGTGCTTTCAATTTATTTCCCGAGAGATTAAGATATTCTAGCTCGGTTAAATTTCCAATACTTTCTGGCAATTCCTTTATTTGAGCATCTGTCAAATCTAATTGTGAAATCCGATTCTGTGAATCAAACGCAATTTTTTTAATAGAAAATTCATCAATATCTCGGAAAAAGATTGCTTCTTTTTTTGGTAGGTGGTTTAATTTTTCCTTAATTTTGCTCTCCAAATCCTCCGATCTCCCACTTTTTCAATTATAGTATATATACAGATTTCTTCCAAAAAAGACCTTTCTATTGTATAAAAGGGGGAAATTACATAAAAATCTCCGTGAAAGAGTAAAAAAGAGTAAATTAAATAAGCTAATAGGAGATTTTTCCCAGATTTTGAGTTAAATGTATTCCTAAAAGGAGCCCTCTAAAATATTTCTGGAGACCTTTTTATCAAAATCTAAATCTTCTTGTTCGGCTGCCCACAACATACCTCTCTTCATTATCTCTTTGGTCTCTGGGACATTAAAATCATCTACCGTATGCCCAAAGCTCGAATAAAAGATTTTTCCATCCCCCCATCTCTTTTTATACACAACTGGCATAACGGCTCCGTTGATCCATGGCATGGCGAGACTCTCGAATGTTGTAGTTGCCAATACATCGAGTGTTGGATCCACGTGCATATAATACTGCTCGCTAGTGATTTCAAAATCCTCCAGTCCTTTTATGATTGGATCATCTTTTTTCTCTTCCAAAAAGTGTACTTTATACGTCTTTTTGGCACCACCAGGGTGTGCAACCCATTGGGCCCCCGTCATGAACTGATATTCTGTATTATTTCTGAAGGAATCATTTAATCCTCCGTGCCAACCCACTAAGCCCACTCCATCCATGACTGCATTAATAAGATTCTTCTCTTCTTTTTTCTTAATTTCGCTCATGGTCCAGCAGAAGACAATAAGATCTAATGATTCTAAATATTCCATCTCCCTGAGAGGTTTTAATGAATGTTTGAAATCCACCTCAAATCCTTCTTCTTCCAAAATGTTTTTCATTAATTTAGTACTTTTTTTCGGGGTATGGCCTTTCCAGCCGCCCCACGTGCATAGTGCTTTTTTTGCCATATTTCTTTAAAAAGAAAAATACATTAAAACCTTATCATCGAGGGGGGGTTCTATTTTTTGGGGTTATTAATAGGCTTATTCAAAAAACATCCATTATGGATAATTCAATTTTTTTAATCGTCTTCATTTTGTGCAATCGTTCATAGAGTTTCTCGATCCTTTCGTATTTACCCGCACACGCGATCATTTCCAAACATGAATCGGGACCTAAATGAATATGAAGACTGGATTGGATCACATCCAAAAATTCGTGTTGAATCTCATTGGCCTGCAAAAATTCCATTTGCTCGACGGGGATGTAGTATGCATGTTCCTTCTTATCTTTGTGGATATGTTCACTGTCCGGACTCTCTCTCCGGATTTTCGGACTTATTGTTTTTCTCTCTTCTGCCATTTTCTCTGAATCGTTTGTATTATCAGTCGGTGCATTGTTTTTATGTTGATGATCGCTAGAGGGAGGATGAGCATGGATGTGGGACTTTTCAATATATGAGATGGCTGCGATTATATCTCTTTTCTTTATTTTACTTTGTAATTCTTCTTTCTCAATTAAAAAGGAGTTCATTGCTTTCCGAATTGCATCAGATCGTGTTAATTTCAATTCTTTCCGTAAATTATCAAATTTTTGAAATAATTCTTGGGGTAAAGAAATTGAAAGACGCTTATAATGATCGCTGTTTTTTCCTCCCATAAGTAAGATTAATTTTTCGTAATAAAAAAGATTAAGAATCTAAATGGTTTTTACATATTTAAGGAATTATTGAAAAACAACCGTGAATGTTAAATGGTAAAAGATGTTGATAATGTGAAAGATGAAAAAAATGGCGGGGACAATAATGAAAAAGGAGAAGACAAAGAACCCGAAATTAAAACGGAGATCCCCACAAATAAAACTCTTTCACCCGAACAGATTAAGATTCAGCAACAAATTGAAGGTCAGTTAGGTTTGGCCCGATTTTTGGATTATACTGTAAATGAACCATTCGAATTGATTTATCAAAAACCCTTATTGGAGAAATATCAAAAACAGCTTATTGATCCTTATTTTGGGGAAGGTGTGGAAGATGAGGGCATTGATGGCCGCCATTTCAATTTGAAACAAGATTTCGAAGAAATGGAGATTCAAAAAAAGTATACATCAATTATTGATAAAGGAGAAGATGTTGCTGCTGAACATGGTATAAATAGACCTTATTTGAAAAAAGTGCAACGGATGTCTCTTATTATTATTAGTGCTTTCTTCATCGTATTCCTCGTTTTGACTGCTATAGACAGTAGCGGTATTATGTCCCAAATTTATTTTCCAATAGCAATTGTGATGTGTTTCTTACCCAGATTCATTCAAAAATACTTTTTGAATAAATGGTCTGGACTAAAAGAGGAATTGGAGGAGGAATTAAAGGGGATTGCCAAAGAGGATATGGAAGATGTAAAAATATTCATTCAATATCTCTTAGATGATGTGAGAGAAAGACTATTGGAGAATCATTTACCTCTTCAAGTGATTAATTTTATGCTTCTCTCAGAGGATTATGAAAATGTAAAAACTCTCACCACTCAAGATATGAGAAATATTCGGCATTATATTTTACAATTCAAATATCCCGAGGGTATGCAACCATTTGAGGTTCCTAAACAATTAAAGGAACAATTACAAAAAAAACCAGGTGGTCCTATGCTTAATGCTGGGCAAGGGGCAACTACGGCAACCTCAGAAACGGAGGTTCATGAAGATGATGAAAATGATGATTTTATTCTTCTTAAAAACCCCGAATATAATGAAGAAGGACAATTAGTAGATTATGATAAAGAATATCCAAAACCAATTACTAAAGATGGTATTGAGGAGTTATTGAGTTCTGTTAAATTCCAAGCTGTCGATAAACCAGAATTGGTAATGCCAAATTTCCATGAAAACAGTGAAATAAAATGTAAATGCGGGGAGCCCGTGAAATTTAATACCATGAAAACTTGTGTGACCGAATTAACCGGGGAGAGATTTGAGTTTTACCTTGTAATTGGGAAAAAATGCAAATGTGGGTTGAATCCTTATGTTCTGTTTACATCTCCTGGAAACTTGGAAACACCACAAGAATACGTGGATATCTTTGGAAACCTCAAAACAAATGAAGAAGAATAATCATATTATTCTCTGCACTATTTGAAATCAAATTTTTTGATATTTCAATTTTTTTTATTTATTTATCTATCTTATTGTAATATTGAAGGAGACTTCGTACTCCCCTTATTGCTCTTTCGGGTTCATTTACAAATACAGGTATTTTAAGCTTATCTGCAATTTCAAGAATTCTTTTTTGTCCGCCTCTTTCAGCTTGAATTAAAACACAAATAATCGGCTTTTCCGGATATTTTTTTTTCAGTTGCTCAAATATGGAAAAATTAAATTCAATTTCATTAAAGAATTCTAAGGCCAGCAGTAAAATTCCCACATTTTCATCCCTTAAGAGTATATCACTTGCTCTATTGTAAATTCTGCAGACTTCTGTTCCTACGAATTCCTTAGGTGGCCAATAGTCAACTGGATTTCCTAATGCACATGTAGACCCCCCGATTGCATCCAATATTTTTTCTTTATTATTATTTTTCAAGGAGGCGAGGTGAATATCCAATTTTCGCATTTCAGAGATAAGAAGGTTGATTGCACCGGCAGAAGGTCCAATGATTCCTGCTGCATTTATCTTGGGAGGAGGGCACCAAAGAAATAATTTTGCAAATTCGAATAATTCAATGTAATGATCCACCTTAATCGCTCCGGCCATTTCAAATTCTTTTTCCAGTTCTAAATCCTTGCCGGCGTATTTGAATAGGACGGGTTTTTTCCCGTTTTTTTCCTCCATTATTTTGATAAGGTCTGGTTTGATTTTTTTAAGGTATAAAATAATTATTTTGGTGGCTGGATCCTTAAAAAGATATTCCAATATCTCTGCTTCAGTTATATTCATAGCCTTTCCTATATGAATTACTTTGGCAAAGGGAATATTTTGTATCGGGTGCCACCAGCCTAAACCCCCACTTAAACCTCCGCTTTGTGCAAGAAAACTAATCCCTGCTTTTTCTTTTTTACGGTCAAAGGGCTGTAAAATATGCGAGCGGGTTGGAATAACCGAGGTCGTGAAAGAATGCTGAAAATCAATGATTCCAATCATTGAGGGCCCTAAAACATGCATGTCAAAGGTGTTAATTATGGATTGATATTTTTCCCGTAATTGGTTCCACCTTTTTTCTGGAATATTGAGCGATACATCGGTTTCTATGAGCACATGTTTAATACCCATCTTTCCCAACAGTTCCAAATTTTTTAGCATCTTGTTTTGGGTTAGGATTATTGCAAGTTCGGGCTTTTTTTCTATTTTTTCCAATTTTTTCAGGGAAGGATAGCACGGAATTCCCAGTATTTTATCCGTATAAGGATGGATCAAATATATTTTCCCTTTATATTGGGCTTCTAACAAGTTTTTAACCACAATTCCATTGAATGTATATTTATTCCTTGATGCTCCAATAATAACAATAGATTTTGGATTAAAGAATGGTTCCCAATTTTTTCTAGTTGCTGGATTCATGAATATCACTTTTTTTGTGTAAGAATTATATCATTGGATTATATCATTGGATTAGAAGTTTTGGCATTTTTTTTTGAAAAATACAAAAATATGATATCCAAGAGATCTTATTTAGTTCCCTCGATTCTTTTACTTGTTTTCTTTTTCTCCTTAATATTATCTCAAGGTGGTGCTAATGAACTTTAAGGCTTTTAAACTCGACTGTCCCGACAATTGTCCTCTTTATACCTCTCTAATGGTTGTGCAACCTCTTTGCCGAACCTTTAAATATTTTTATCTCTTATTTTTTATTAGGTTGTGCAATTTTATTAGACGACAAACACAATTAGCAAATAAATTGGTGAAAAATATGTTATTATCAACTTTAGAAACAAATCTCAATCATATTGAAAGCAAAAGTGAATTGGAAGAGCTTATTGAAAAAAATGAAAAGGTTGTAGTTGTATGCGGGAGAATGGGGCCAATGTGCGTTCCAGTATATGGAATCATGGAAGAAATGGAAAAAAAGTATCCTGATATCAAATTTAATGATTTTCTCTTTGATCATCCAGATGCCTCAATTATAAAAAATCTTCCCGAAGTACAAGGCTTTCGAGGGCTGCCATTTACGATCTATTACAAGAATGGTGAGGTTGTAAGGGCTACTTCAAGTATTCAAGAAGCAAAGGATGTGAAAAAAATAATAAAGGAAAATCTTTTGTGAAAGTGAGTAATTATCCCAAAGTTAGTGAAATTGATTGTTTTTTCATTTTTTTGTACTTAATATTTAATACACACACATAAATAGAGAGGACATTGGTTATGAGTTCAGACGAAAAATACGATCTTATTATAATAGGTGCAGGGCCGGCGGGACTTACAGCAGCAATCTATTCCGCACGGGCAAAATTAACGGTATTGGTGGTAGATGAATCCTCTGCTGGTGGACAAGTAAAAACAACCCATCAAGTTGCAAATTATCCAGGTTTTATCGAGCCAATTACGGGATATGAATTGTCCCAAAATATGTATAAACAAGCCCAAAAACACGGGGCTG
>CAZEPC010000307.1:0-6126 GCA_964513765.1 uncultured archaeon | reverse complement strand
ATTTTTGAAGAGGATGAACGGGTTTATCCTTGTCCAAATGATATGTGTAATGCCATTTATCATATACAATGTTTTGATAAACTAAAGGATGGATTATGTAAGTCTTGCGATTCAAAATTAGTTAAAAAATGAATACCATAAACTTTATTCATCAAATAATTTGAAAAAATTACTTACTAAGAGAAAAATAAGAAATAAAAAACTTTTTTGAATATTTGCTATAAACTTTTTAATTAATAATTTTATAAATATTCATCAACGCCATCTTCATCAAGGATTTTAAACTTCTTATCCTCAACCCCAATTAGGCCGATTTGGATGGTTTCTTTATCGAGTTCTTCCTCTTCATCCACATCCTTCAGAATCTTTATCCCTAATTTAACAATTTCATCTAAGGACATATCATCATGAAGTTTATCCTTGAGTATTTCTTCGGCTTCTTCGGAATTTTCACCCATGCAGTGCCCTTCCCAGGCCCAAAATGTTCCCGAGGGGGATGTAGTCATTAATCTTGGAGTCCCATCTGGATCGACACCACAAATTAGCAACGAACTGCCGAATGGCCGAACACCTCCATGTTGTGTGTAGGCTTGTACAATATCGGCCAATTTTCTGGTTAAGGTTGGGATTCTTACCGGCTCATTATAAGTTAATCGATGAACTTGTGCTTGTACTCTTGCATAATCTACGAGCACTCTGGAATCAGCATGTAATCCTGAGATTGCTACTCCAATGTGATCATCCATCTTGAATATTTTTTGGACGGTTTCTTTGTCCATTAATTTGCTAAATTTTTTCCGGGTTATAATCGCTGCCCCGGCATTTGATTTTAAGCCAACGCATAAAGCACCTCTCTTGACTGCTTCTAAGGCATATTCTACTTGGTATAATCTGCCTTCTGGTGAAAACATAGTAAGTCTTCGGTCATATCCCGCATCATCTCCACGGCGCATCATTTTTTTTCTCACTATTTTTGAATATTATGTAAGTATCTATATTTTATTTAAGTTATTATTGCTAAATAAGTTATTTCGTTATCTTCCCTAAATCAAAGCTTATATTGTTCAAGATGGGATCAAAATCATAACCCTTAAATCAATATACCCTTAAAACAATGATTGCGAAAAGGCTTTCTTTTTATTTTTCCTCCGATTTACTTATTTGAGGTTGTTTTAGTTGGCATCTTATAATCATTTTGAGACAGAGGCAGAAGAAGAGAGGGCGGAGATGATAATCGAAGATGCCATTAAATTAGCCGAGAAAAATGATCTCTACACCGCAATCCAAATGTTCCAAAGCGCACTGAATATATTTATTGATATAGGGAGATACATGAGATTATCGGAGATTTTCGACCTTCTCCTTACCTATGTCAGATCCGAATCTGAAATGGTCATGGTTATTGAGACGCTTAAGAACACTTTGATGACCGTTGAATATTTAGATATTCCCCAAGAAGAAGTGAAGCTTAAGCAATCCCTGGCAAATCTTGCCTATAAAAATAAAGATTACCGAAATGCTGCCAAATATTATACCAATGTAGGAAGATTATACCACCAATTGGATCAAGAAACAAATAGAGTTATTGCGGGAACCAATTTACTTCGAGCGGCAGAGTGCTTTGAAAAGTTAGAGCTCTATCAAAAGGGCGAAAAGAGAATTTTAGAAGGAATTAGAATTTTTGACATTTCTAATTTCAATTACAAGCAACATTTTGAAACCCTCAAGGATTTTATCTTCAATAAGGATTATGAACAATCAATAGAGGAGATAGAACGAATCACCAATTTTTTAAACAGGCTGATTGATCAATTATCCCATTATTTGGAAAATGCAAATCAGAACCTCCAAAATCTTCAATCAAATGTAAAATCTCGGCTAAGGCATATGATATCTGAATTTCGCTTGCTTAAGATGGTGTGCTTTAGAAGATTAGGCGAGGAAAAAAAAGTTATCCGGATCGCAGAGGAAAATGTAAATTATATTATCTCAAATATCGAAGATATGAAAAAAGAATTTTCGAAAAGTTATTTTTCAACCGCGGATTTGCACCGGTTTACCTTTGACCTTTTCCTCCTTCAATTTTTCCAGGAATATTCAAAAAAATACATAGAGGATCCGATCTTTTTGGCTACTTCAGGTTTGAATGATGAGATTAAACAAATTATCCTCAAAATGAAATTTTATAAATTTACCATCGATTTATTGGAATATAATCTTAATGTTATCGAAGATTTTATGGAAGATTTACCCCTTTCACCGGTCTTAACTCCGTTTAAAGAATTCATTTACAAATCTATCAAATAATTCAAATAAATCTTTGATTAATAAAACGTCTAGTTAAATTTTAAAAAGGCGGATTTTTTTATTTTAATTAAGGTAACATTAGAGGTAAAACGATATGAATTCCCCTTCCATAAAAGCAAATAAAAGTCCATTTAATAATCAATTTATACTGTCATGCTTGGCGTTAGTGTTTATTTTTTCCCAGATTCAATTGAGCTCGTCGTTAAAAGACTTTTCCCTCGATCTCCCGCAACCAACGGGTTTTGAGTTTATGATCCCTAACTTTTCTCTTTCCACCCTACTTTATATATTTATTGGATTGAGTGGAATAGCAGTCATATTGGTCGGGAATCTCTTTAGTAAGGATCAAAGGAAAAGAAACCAATAATAAGAACCATTTTTTTATCTCAATTTTTTTTTAAGTTTAGTATTTTTTCGGCTTTTTCCTGCAATTCAAATTTCAATATTTCATATTTAGTGAATTAATTTCATTAGTACAATAAATTTAAATTCCCAATTGGGGGATATGTCTTATTTATGTTTTGAAGAACTGGTTCCGAGGAATCGAAGCTCTTAAAAACATAAATTTCAATATATAATTAAGAAAGACAAAGAGGGAAAGAAAAATATGGATAAAAAAAGGGAAAAGCGATTTTTAGGGATCAGTCCTTATCCGATGCTGGATACATTCAGGGTACTATGGCACAATTTGGTTATTAAAAGGAGGAAAAGAAAACAAATCAATTTTATCCCAAAAAAGTATAGATTTAATGATTTAAAGCCTCAATACACAATCGGAATTATTGGTGATATCATGGGAACGGGCTTAAAAGAGGTTAATTTTTCGCAACATCTTCAAACTTTCTATTCCGACTGTGATTATCTTCTGGGTAATTTTGAGGGAACTTTTTACGATGGAGATAAAAAAATTTTACTTGAAAAAGTCATTACGGAGGAAACTACCCATGCACTTAGTCAGCTTGGGGATAAGGGACATTGGTATTTATCCATTGCGAATAACCATTCTGGAGACTTTTCACTCCGGGATTTCGAAGGATCCGTAGAATACTTAGAGGCTTTGGGTTTCAATATCTTCGGTTTTGATTACAAACCAATGATTGATATGAATGAAGATATTCGGATACACACATACTCTCAATGGAGTAATAAAGTCCGGGGCTGGGACACAATTGCCAGTCTAAGAGAATTAGAGACTTATCTTCCCGAAATCATAAAGAAAAATGCATTTAATCTCTTTTTTCCGCACTGGGGATATGAATATGAACTCTATCCCCGAAAAAATATCATGCGGAAAGCCAAGGAACTGTTGAAAGATTTTGATGCAATTATTGGTCATCATACACATGTTCCCCAACCCGTAACCGTTCATAAGAACCAGCTTCTTGCCTATTCTTTGGGAGATATGTGTTTCAAAACTGATAGATTTCCCTATAACAAGGAATGTTATGGGATTATCATGAAAATCTCAATTGCTAAGGATATAGATGACCCTATAAATGAAAATCGGTGGGAGGTTCAAAATGTGGAATGGGAGTACACCAAATGCAATTTCATCAAAGAGAACGAGATATTTATCGACACAATATTGGAACTCCCTTGGTGAAAAAGATGAAAGATCTAATAGGAAAATTTGTGAAGAAAAAGAAAAAAGCAAACTAAAAAAATAAAAACAATAATTGGTTTAATGCATTTCATCTAATCTGTCTATGGATTTATTTCATTTTATCCAGCCATCAATTTAATTCATTTTGTCTATTATATTGGTTATCTTTTTTAAGTATATAAGAGATAACAATTTCTAAAGCATCCTCTACGGCTTCAGGATCGATTTTATCGGGAGTATCTCTACTTGTATGATAATGAAGATCTTCACGAATCAAATCGGAAGCAATTCCAATCAGACAAGTGGATTTTGCACCAGCCCTTTGAAAGGCGGCCGCGTCGGTCCCACCCCCTCCGAAGGGCATCCGAATTGCAGGTATGTCCAAGCCCAGATCCTCTGCAACTTCAGAACATTCTCTGGCCATCTTCTTAGAAAGAGGTAGAAATCCATTAATATCATATGAGAGAAATTGTAAATCCTCCGTCTGATATATCCCATCAAGAATTAAGGCATAAGTGGGCACTTCATCAATAAGATCTTGGTATTTTTCCGTAAATGCCATGGCACCCCGCAATCCCGATTCCTCGGCATCCATAGTACCCAATATGACTCTGGTATTCTTTAATTTTTTATTCCCCCCAAAATACTCAGTTAAAACCACGGTCATAGCGGTTGAGACCAAATTATCACCGGCACCCGGGGATCCTTCTGAACTTAGAAATTTAAAGAAGGGTAAAACAAAAATCAAACCAACCCCCATGAACACCAAAAAAGCCATTTTCAAAATAGGATCTTGTCCAAATTGATATTTTGCAATCGCCCAGTATGTAATATAAAAAAGCACGGCAAATGCAGGAATTAGACCTAAGGATATCCGAACCGCATAATATTTCTGCCATTTAAGGGGCTCAATATAATTAAAAATAAATGGGGTATCATGGTGACCAGTAACAATAATTTGTTGCTTCACCTCTTCTTCTGGCTCCAATTTCACATGGACATTGTATCCCTTTTTTTTCTTATGAACCCAATCAAAATAGGTCTTATAGAACACAAACTGGGAAAAACTATAAACCATAGCAGAATAATATATAACTAATACATATGGTAGGAGGAAATCCCCAATTAAAAGCATTATAAAACATATTGTGTAAATTACAGATACTATCTTAAAGAATTGAAGAAGTGCCATAGGGTGCACAAAAAATTCATCCATAGTGACTTTCCCATTTTTTATTCTTTCTTCATACATTTGATAAAGATTTTCGGCTGCTTTTTTCCCCTCTACACTTCCAGCCATCCGAATGGGTGTTTCATCCAAAACTTCATCCATGATGTGAAAGGTTTCATCCTTCATTTCGGAAATATTTGCATCCTCTGGAAGAGAGTGTTTTGATGGTTCCATTTTTACCTCATTGCTAATATTTTTGTTTTTCACGAAATGAAAAAGGAAAAATGCAATAAAATCCTTTTCAAATTTTGCAAAAATTTATTGGTTTGGCGAAACATATATTTATTTAATAAAATAAGCATTTGATCAAAAACGTAGAATACATCCGATTCACGTACCAATGAAAAAATATACGAGTTTGGATTCTTTATTGAAAATTAAGAGTAACCCAATAAAAAATTGATCTGAACTGAGGAACGACAAAAACATTTACTTTCAAGAAGGGCCGAGATCGTATTGATTTCATATTGAATTTATTAAGAATTAGCCGAATTCTTAATAAAACTCTCACGAGATGCAACAAAATAGAAAATGAAAGAAAAATAATAAATAGCTTATCTACATATTTTTAAATAAGATAAATAATATGACTACGAATCTTAGTCATAGTAATATAATCATATTAATACATACACATGTAAATATTTAGGAGATACTATAATATGAGTAAAATACTACGAAAAACAACGTCCATTTGCCCTGAATGCATGGAACCCATAGAGGCAGAGATTTATATAGATCAAAGCCGCGGAGAGAACGGATGGGTTATGATGCGAAAAAGGTGCGAGGAATGCGACGCTGAATTTAAAGACAAAATCTCCTCCGATCCGGAATTATATATCTGGAAAAATAGTCAAGTACCTGAGGACAGTTGGATAAACACTGCACCGGTAAATACACCAAAAACTAAAAAATTGAAGGGTTGTCCTTACGATTGTGGTCTTTGCGATAGACATAAATCGGCAGCCAACCTAATGATAATCGA
>CAZEPC010000306.1:0-6154 GCA_964513765.1 uncultured archaeon | reverse complement strand
ACATGCAATTTTACTCAATTTTTGTAAAGTATTTTTATCCTTGATTATAATCAATCTCCATGGCTGGGCATTGTTGGCAGATTGAGACCAACGAGCAGCTTCAAGAATCATCATAAGTTTATCTTTTTCAACCTCCTTGTCTTTAAAATTTCGGATCGATCTCCTCTCTCTCATTAATCTGAGAATTTCCTTGGCATCAAAATCTTCTTTCGAGATGATTTCTGTTGAAGAATCCATATGCTTTTTAAGAGAACACATCCTAAAAAAACTAGAGATTCTTGTTATGACAAAATCAAGCCAAATCAGAATAGAAGGACTCAAAAAGGATGATATTGATGCAGCCGTCGAAGTAATCCGGAAAGCATTTAAGATGAACCCTGAGGCAAAAGGGCCCTACGGATTTATTAAGATGAAAATGAAAGATCTAAAAGACTTTCGAGTTCTTAAATATCGGGAAAGCGAGGAAAAAGGATTTAAAATAATTGGTGCCGTTGGAATATATCGATTTCCCTTCAGTTTCCCCCCCATTAAGATGAGAGGGGCGGGGCTTGGTTTGGTAGCCATCCATCCTCACTATCAAAGGAAGGGGTTTGGGCAAAAACTCATGCGAGGCGTAAAGTATTATCTTTCGGATTTAGGATGCCATGCATGTTTTCTCTATACCGGATCCCCCACATTTTACCAAAAAAAGGGATGGGTGGTTGGATTTACTGATCACCATTATAAAATAAAGACCGAGAAACTTTCAGCTCAATTAGAGGAAGATCTCCCCACACATGAAATAAAAAAAATTCAATTATCCCGCTATGAAGCCAATGATTACAATGAATTGAAGAAATTGTACTCTAAGTTTAACCAAAACTTTTATGGGACTTGTTTGAGGGAGGAATGGTTCTGGGAAAATCTCAAGGAATACCGGCGAGATGCACTTAACAATTTTTATTTTATAAAAAAAGAAAACAAAATTCTGGCATACTTTAGAATAAAAATGGGGGATCGGGAAAACAAAAAACGATTGATATTGACCGAATATGCAGTAAGGAAAAGGATATCGAGAGAAAAGAATTCATCAAACATGCAACATGCCCTTAAATATGAACCCAAAGGCCAATTGAAACAAGAGAGATATATTGTGAACTTCCTTTTAGATATTGCCGAAAAACATAAGTGTGATGAAATCTCAATGAAAATCCCTGAGACCTATCCGATTGTGCCCTTATTCGAGAGGCTTGGAGCACAAAATAACTGTGGTTGGTTATCGAGCAAAATGGTGGCGATTATCTCGCTAGAGGGTTTTTTAAAAAAGTTGAAGGTGGCTCAAGGAGAATGGATAAAAGAACTTGACGAAGAACAAATTGAGAAAATAGGGAAAAGAATAAGTGAACATAACACGGTGAATCTGAAGGTAAAAGAATTTATTCTCACCTATAATTTGGACAATTCTTGCATCGACAACAAATTAAGCACACAAAAAGAATTCGAGCGAAGAGAGGAAAAAGAAGAAAAATTCGAAGAAGAATATGAGGGAAAATTCATTGAACTTTCCGTCCCTCAATTCACACAGATGGTGTTAGGGAATCTTACCCCTTCCGAGCTTGCGGAAAGTGAAATAATCGAGGTCCCGAAAGAAAAGCTTCCAATACTAGATGCAGTCTTCCCGGTCAAGCATTTTCATCTATACCACATGGACAGATTTTAAATATAATATTATTATTTACGGGAGAGGAAAATTCTCCCTCACATCAATTTCTCTATGTTCCTCTGCGGATTTTTTTACCCCTAATAACATTGCGAAGGTATGGATATTGTCATGGAGATCAGTAATGGGTGCCCGATCTTCCTCAATTGCATAATGAAAATCCTCAACTAAATACGGGATTTTCTCAAATTCCGGGAGATATAAAAACTCTTCCAGCTTCTCACCATATTTCTCATCGAGACCGATCTTCTTGTGCTTTTTTCCGGGATAATAGAAAGGTTGTCCAGCAGCCTTGCGCATAATGCTTCCCTCCGAACCGAACAATTCCGTTTTTCCATACCAGCCCACATCATGTCCTTTACAAGACATCGAGCCGAAATAATTTACATGAATATCATCCTCAAAAGTCATAATCGCCGAAGCGGTGGTATTGATTGGTAGCGGATATGATTTCGGATTGTTTGTGCGGGCCATGATTGTCTTACATTTCCGATTGTTCAGCAGCATCCGAATTTCATCAAATTGATGAATGCCTATATCATCCAAGTACATATTTTCCAGGGTAAATCGCCAGCGTTTTTCGGGATCGCCCGTCCAATGCCAATGTGATTCGAAAGTCATCTGCTCTACATCCCCTATAAGTTTTTCTTGATTAATGAAATAGTTCATAAACCGGATCATAATGTCACCTCTGAGAGTCTGTCCCACCATAGCCTTTGTCCGAGGGTTCTCATCCAGCAGGTGGACCAACTCTAATGCTTGCTCCCAAGTTTCCACTATTGGTTTTTCTAAGATTAAATGTTTTTCCGCGTTAAGGACTTTTTTAGCGAATTTAAAATGAAGTTTATTTGGAACCGTGAGTACAACGGCATCTATATCATCAATCTCATCCAAGGCAGAATCCAAGGAAGGAAACCTCCGATTCTTTTTTATGCGATACTTCCTCCCGGCCTTTTTTAAACTTTTTGTGGTTTTAGCAACAACCCCGCCAATTTTCCAATTTTCGCTGTGTTTTGCCGCCTCTAAATAGGTTTTGCCGAATGAAGTCCCTACTACTAATAATTTTTTTGCCATGTTATTATTTCAGAACCACCGCTTAATTATCTTTCGATATATCGCTTGTAAGTAGATGATGTGACTACGAATATTTTTATAGATATATTTTTCATATAACATAATAAATTACACTTTTGGTGATTTTATGGCAAAGAAATCGAATAGCGAGAAAAAGAAATATTCATCTGTTCTCCTCTTAATTTCCTTGGTCGTAGGACTAGGGGCAGGAATATTATTAGATATGTTTGTAATTTCCAATGAGGAAAATGAAACATCCATTGATGAAGGAATTTTCAACCCCACTATTGATGGAGAGATGAAAAATGATGAATATTGGAATTCATGTAGTTCCTATGAATTTTATATGAATTTAGATGAAGAACATGAAGACACAAAAAATTATATCTATGTAAATTACACAGAGAACTATGTATATGCTTTATTTGACTTTTGCGGAGATATAACCAATGATGAAGATAATAATGAATGGATTAATATGTGGATTGATTCAGATTTCAATCAATATCAATATGAATGGCAGACAGGAGACTTTAACATATCTTCAGATCATTACGAAAATTTCACATATGGGGATGAGAATCAAGAACTCTCCGTTGATTTGTACGGGATAGAGCCAGAGCATCCTAGCGCTGCTGCAAATTTTCCAGAGGTTATTAAAGCTAATGCTTTCTGTAGGCTATTGGATCATAATTCATATATAAACAATGGATCTGAGGTTTTAGCCTATAATTTAACGAGTCAAACCGATTATATCAATAGTTCAAATTTTTACGACGAATCTAGTGTAGCTTATCCTGATATTGAAGTAATGCCCCATACTAACTTCATGGGAGGAAATGGGGCAACCGGAAATATTAATTCCACCGTTGATTTTGAAATTGAATGGAGTTTTAATAAGTCGATTAATTCAGATCAAGAACATAGAATCTTTGAAATAAAGATCGATACAACCACCATCAGTAATTTTTCCGTAGATAAAGGGATTGGAATTACAATAAATGGGTACGGAACAGCAGCGACATTCTTAGCAGAAGATGGAGATGATGATGATTTTGCCTATTACTCAATAGGATCAAATATGGAATCTTATTATTTGGCAAAAGATTCGGCGATTCAAATCGCAGATACTTTCACATATGGAATACCTCATCCAAATAAAACAATAGTCGAGTTTTACTCTTTGCTTAATTTAGCATCCTATGAATCAGCGTATTATCCATTCTAAAGATGAATGATATAAATAAGGATTTTATCCTTGTAATTCTCTTTTTTTATCCTTTTTATCACTTAGAGGTAATTTCCCTAATCTTCTTATTTCTATACCAATAATTTAGGAGCATTAATCCAATTATCCCAAGAAGGAAAAAGACTGAGACGAACGCCTTTGATTTCTCAGATCTTACGTAATATTGGATAAAAAGTATGGTTCCGAGGAGCATTATTAAAAGATTGAGTGTGTAAAGCATCAAGATCTTTTTTTGTTTCTTTTTTGAGGAATCTTTTAGTTGATTATAATGCTTTGGACAGTACATCCCTTGTATACAATCATTACACACATCCTTGCCGCAAACTACGCATTTGTATTTCCTCCACAAGCTGAAAGGAGTGTAAAATTCCCGCCCGCAATTCGTGCAAATCTTTTTCAAAATATTACTCTCTCAATTTCAATAAATAAGGAAAAAGGAAAAATTTATCCCTTTATATGATGGATAGTTCCATTCTGAAAAATATTGAGAGGGTAGAAAGGTTTTTTTTATATCAAAATAATTCAAACTTATGAAGGAAGTAAAAGTTGCCTTAGTGGGAACTGGATTTGCCGCCAATATTCATGGGGAAGCATATTCACATGTTCCCGGATACAATGTAAAAATTGTTTCCGTTGCATCCAAGCGACAAGATGAAGCCAAAGCGTTTTGTAAGAAATACGGAATCGATGAGAATAACATATACGAAAACGCCGATGAGATGATCAATACTGTTGACTGCGACATTGTGGATCTAGTGGTACCAACCTTTTTACATGTACCATTCGCAATAAAAGCAGCTGAAGCGGGAAAAAATGTTATTTGCGAAAAACCTCTCACCGGATATTTCGGAGACCCTAACATTCCCATAGATGAAAGGGAAAATGTGGGAAATACCGATCGGAAAGTAATGTTAGAAGAATGTATCAAGGATTGTGAACGATTAGAAAAAGCATTCGAAAAAACCGATGCTAAGTTCTGCTATGCAGAAAATTGGTGCTACGCTCCGCCCATCACGAAAGCTAAAAGCATTATAGAAAAGTCTGGAGGAAAAATTTTGGAGATCCGGACAGGTGAAAGCCATTCTGGATCCCATAGTAAATTTGCAGCACAATGGAAATATACCGGAGGAGGTTCCTTAATTCGAATGGGGACCATCCATTTGGTGCGGCGCTACATCTGAAGATGTGGGAAGGAATGGTCAGAAATGGCGACCCAATTTATCCCGAATCCGTCATCTCTGAATGTGCCCAATATAGACCAATGTTAAATAAGTTGGATGATGAAAAAGATAGAATCGTTTCCCGACCTGTTGATGTGGAAGATTGGAGCACAAGTATCATAAGATTCTCGGATGGGACAAATGCCACAGTTATCGGTTCAGATGTCACTCTTGGGGGGATAGAAAATTGGTTAAATGTCTATGCCAGCAATACCAGAATTGAGTGCAAAATTTCAAACAATAATTCAGTGATGGCATATGCACCGACCGAGAAAGAGTTCAAGGATGTTTATACCATAGAGAAAACCGAAACTAAGACGGGCTGGACACAAGCTCAGCCAGACGAGGATTGGATGACCGGATATCCTTTTGAAGCATTGGACTTTGTCGGATGCGTCGCAGAAGATCGTGAACCCGTATCCAATATGGATCTTGCTATTTGGTGTGCAAAAACAATGTATGCTGCTTACGTTTCCGCAGAGCAAGACAAACGGGTTAAAATCCCAGAATAAATCTTTATATAGAGAGATAAATAAATTTGTAATTTTGGGGATTTATTACCCCATTTTTTTAAGATCCATTTTTAGACGGACTATTTATCAAAAGAATTATTGTCTAATATTATCTCAAATGACCACATTTTGATTGAGGGGTTATTTTAAACGACCTTTTCTCAAGAAATTAAAGTTTAATAAAGGTAGAAACGAAATCCATCTTAGTTACATCAAATAATCCTTCTGAGGTGATTCTTAGCCTTGATATCACAGGTAATGCCATAAAACTCAGGGTAAAGAAAACATCCTCCAGTTCAGTCCCCATCTTTTTTGTCTTTTCCAATATTTTTTTTTGAGATTGTTGTATCTCCGTAATATGTCTGTCAGACATCAACCCGGCAATTTTCAAAGGAAGGTA
>CAZEPC010000305.1:0-6168 GCA_964513765.1 uncultured archaeon | reverse complement strand
ATCATTTCTTTGCCTGTTCCTAAACGGGGAACAAAATGAAGATAATGCTCGAGAATATCGGCGGAAAGGCCCTTTCCAACGGCGGTAAATACGCCCACCGGTTTTTCAAAGGCTGAGAGAAATAAAATCACGTCTTTTTTTCCAAAATGATTGAGAATAAAAATTGCTCCAGATTCGGGAACATTTTCTCGACCAACAATCTCCATTCGATTATAAATGCGATAGGCAAATTGCTTGATTTTCATATAAACTCTATACAATGCCCATCTCACCGATGGTTTATAGAACTTGAAAAACTTAAGCACCTTCCCAACCATATAATCTAGCAGTTGAGATTCCTTCTTTTGAGACAAATAACGGTCGAGCCGGGATGTTTTTGATTCCTTTCTTATCCTTACACGTTTATGCATCCAACTGCGTAAATTTGGAAAGGGTATCTTATTAACTTTAGAGTGTTGATTGTCGTATAATTTGCTGGCCATAAGTTTTTATCTCTCTACTACTAGAAATATTTCGAGCAATTAAAATGAATTGTTAATGTTAAATTCAACAAAAAGAAGCTTAACTTTTCAAACAAAAGGGACAAAATGATCATTTTTATGATACAAAAGCAATCCTAAATCCATATGAGAACTTAAGAAATAAAAACAACTCCCGATTTTTTATAGCTGAGATACTATCTAAGATACACAGAATTTTTCGTTATAGACGACCTTACATATCGATGATCTTAATTCAAACTATAACAAATCTTTTAAACAAAAAAGAAAATAATTAACTTAGCTAGCTAATAAATATTAAAAAGTTATTGACTCCAATTGGCAGTCAATAACATGGAGAGAATTTAAATGGTTTTATACAATACAAAAATATTAAATGTGGACCTATCTTCAGGAAAGGTAGAGGAAGAAGAACTCGACAAGTCTGTTTATGAGGAATATGTTGGCGGATATGGTTTGGCCGTTCGTCTTCTCTATAAAAGGATCCCTGCAGGTGCCGATCCTTTAGGTCCGGACAATATCTTGGGATTTTTCCCAGGATTATTAACCGGATCGATGATTCCATTTACTGGGAGATATGTGGTCTGTGCAAAAAGTCCTCTCACGAAGCAGTGGGGAGATTCTAATAGTGGGGGCTTTTTTGGTCCCGAAATTCAGAGATGCGGATATGCCGGCATTCTTTTCAGCGGAAAGAGTGAAAAACCGGTATATCTCCTCATAAAGGATGGACAAGCATCCTTGGAAGATGCTTCTGAATTATGGGGCTTAGATGCAGTAGAAACGGATGAAAAATTACAAGAAGAACACGGAAAGAGAATTAGAGTTTCGGCAATCGGGCAAGCAGGAGAGAATTTATGCTTGAATGCTGGGGTGGTGAATGACAGGGGTAGAACTGCCGCACGAGCAGGTTTAGGTACGGTGATGGGTTCGAAAAAGCTGAAAGCACTGGCCCTCAAAGGAAAAAATCGTTTTCAATATGAAGATCGAAAGGCCTTGATGCCTTTAATCAAAGATTACCAAAAACATATAAAAAAGATAAAGGAATCAAAATTGAACAAATTGCTGGTCGATGGATCCGACCCTTTGGTGCCTCTCTTGAGAATATTCAAGATACCCATATTTTCCACCGCAGGTATGGCAGCCTCATATATGAGCCGCTATGGAACACCTTACTCGACAATGGTCAGTACGGAAACGGGAGATTCGCCTGTAAAAAATTGGGACGGTGTCGGTCATGATTTATTCGGAAAAGAAAAATCTAACCCCTTAACCAGTCAACATGGATTAAATGAATGGAAGGAAAAGTCCTATGGTTGTTTTTCATGCCCCATCAGATGCGGAGCAATACTTTCAGTCCCCGAGGCGGGAGTTGAGGAGACCCATAGGCCAGAATATGAGACATTATCCGCGTTTGGACCGTTAATTTTGAATGAGGATGTGAATACACTTATTCAAGCAAACGAGTACATGAATAGGGCGGCCATAGACTCAATATCGGCGGGAGGCATTTGTGCATTCGCGATTGAATGTTTTGAAAATGGTATTATTACAAAAGAAGATACCGGCGGTTTGGAACTGGAATGGGGAAATTCCGACATTATCTTGCCCTTGCTAAAAATGATTGTAAACCGAGAGAAGATCGGTGATATTTTGGCCGATGGAGTAAAAAGGGCTGCCGAAAAGCTCGGAAATGGGGCAGAAAAATATGCAGTTCATGCAAATGGCCAAGAATTACCCATGCACAATTCAAAGTACAGCCCGTCATTGGCGACGACTTACGTTGCGGATCCTACCCCCGGAAGACATACGGCGGCAAGCTGTGATTTCTTAGAGGTCGGACCGATTGCGAAATTTATTAAAGGTCTTGATGTCCCAAAATCTAAGCGATATAAATACGATACAAAAGGACCCGCCCAGGCAAAATTGGCGAAGGTGTATCAAACCGTGAATGCCTTAGGGTATTGTATGTTCGGGGCATGGATGGGTGAAATGCCGGTTCTCGAATTTATTAAAAACTCGGTTGGATGGGATTTAGATGTTGATGATTTAGTTGAAATCGGATACCGAATTCAAACACTCAGACAGTTGTTTAATGTAAAACACGGGGCAGTTCAATTTGATATCAACGATCGGGCAATTGGTGCGAAAAATCCCATGAAGAAGGGGCCTCTTAAAGGAGTGTCCTTAGATGTAAAAACAATGGTAAGGGATTACTTTGAAAATATGGAGTGGGATCCCGAAACTGGTATTCCAAAAGAAAAAACCATGGAAAAACTTAACTTGGGATTTGCCAAGGACGCCCTTAAACACGCTGATTCCAATCAGACCGTTGAGGACCTTCCTGAGGTATGATTTTACTCTTTAAACAATAATGATTACCGCTTTTTTTTTATATTCTGCTATTTTCAACATATATTCCTCTTTTTGGATGTTCCAACTCTACCTCCATAGATAAGAAGCTTAATGAAAAAAAGAGAGCTTTTATAAACAAGCAAAGGGGACTCATATTTTTCAATATGTGGAGAGTCATAGACTTAGAGAAGAAAAGGCCTCAGAGACCTTAAGGGAATAGTGTAAGAAAAGGTTTGGACAGCTGACCGATCTCCGGCATTTCAGATTGGCAATATAAAAATCTTTTCTAGATGTTATTTTGTAAAAGCACATTTTTGCTTTTTCACAATATCATCTCAATTATATAGGCATTCCACCCAAATTAATTTAAGAGATAATTTTTTACCAGAAAAATTATGTGTTTTTTGTGTGTTATAATTTTTATATGATGGGATCATCATGAGTGGATATAGTACAGTTAAAAAAACGGTAAGAACGAAAGAAAGCCTTGTTGATAATGTGAAAAGAGCCATAGAAATTCTTTTAGAACATCAAATTTCCGATACATTGGTGTTATCTTCTTATAAAATCAAAACGGTTATTGAAAACCATATTGGAGCTGATTACAAAACCGAAATGGTAGGAAGAAAACTCGCCAGAATTGCCAAAAAGTTAGAATTACCCAGGTTAAGCACCAGAATTCCGAAATATAAATTATCTAAAAGCGCATTTGAAGGATTTTAAAAAAAAATACAAAATTGAATTTGATATATTTCAATAAAGGGGAAACAAATGTACTAATTTCTTTTTTCTTTTTCTCACCACTCTTATTTTCTCTCTAGTTAAAATTTTCTATTATCTTCGCCATTATTAACATACCTAACCCACAGATGACCTCATGAAATTACCCTACAAGAGTTTTAGTAAATGGTGTGTGTTTATATAATGGAAAAAAATCACACATTGCCTACATTTTTCTTTTATTTTCACTTTTTAACCATGAGTTAACATGCTACAAATCACCCTTGAAAATTTAACGGAGCTAAATCAAAGCGATCTGCCACCTTTTACGGAAAGTACAATTAAAGAACAATTATCACCTTTACCATTCTTATTCGATGTCACCGGTAAAACCTTGAGCATGGATATGGATACCAAAATATCAATAAGAGGCAAGGAAGAGGCATTTGAAACCTTTCCCACATTAATAGAGGATGCCAATATCGATTATCTTGTACTCCCCGAGTGGAACAATCAAGAATTTTTGCAAAGAATCGTTTTTTGGTTGAACTTTAGATTAGAGGAACTTAATTCTCCATTGAGATTTGATAAAAAACAGATGATCGGGGATACTTTAAATGGTTCGGAAACAGATAATTCAGAACCAATTTCCAAACAAAGGAGAAAAATACTGGAAGGAAAAATCCCGCCAACCGGGAGAAGACAAGGATACTATCTTTCAATTGAGGATCACAAAATCACCATTCAAGCATGGACTATGATCGGGGCGTATTACGGAGTGGTGAGTTTGTGCCAAATGATTAAGGTCAGAAAGAAAAGCGTAGACAAGACAGCACATCTTCCTGAAATTGAGATTTATGATTATCCCAAGTATCGAGTCAGAGGTCTGGTTGATGATATTTCGAGGGGACAGAGACCGACCATGAATAATTTTAAGAAATTTATTCGTTTCTTAAGCAGGGGAAAACAAAATTTCTTAGTGCTCTATATGGAGGATATTGTGAAATTTGAGAAATACCCTCAAATTGGAAAAGATCGGGGAGCATTAACCAAAGATGACCTCAGGGAAATCCAAGATTATGCGAAAAAATGGTTTGTGACCATCATCCCCGGATTTGAATTATTGGGGCATATGGATAATATGTTATTGGACCCGGATCTAATGAAATATGCGGAGTTTCCCGGCGCTCAATGCTTTAATGTCTCGGATCCTAAAACTAAAGAATTTGTAAAAGACCTTATCCAAGAGTTAGTCCCTGTATTTGAAAGCCAGATGTTTGCCCCTATTTGCGATGAATCATTTGATTTTGGACTGAGGCGCAGTCGAGAATATGTAGAAGAGAAAGGATGGGGGGAGGCTTTAGCCGAATGGTACATCTTCCTTATAGAAGAGATTAAAAAGGCCGGAAAAGACATCGTCTTATTTGCCCATGACATTTTAATTAAGGACAAGCATGTTATGGAAACTATCCAAAAAGAAAACGCCGTTGTCTATTACTGGGATTACTCTAAAAAGAAGAAATACCCAAAAATTGATAAGTTAAAAAAGCAAGGATTAACCGTGGTCGGCGGACCTGCAGTATTCGATTGGTCCCGTCATTACCCCTATTTTGATTATGCGGAAAAGAACACCATCAATATGGCCACCGACGGTCTTGAGAGTGGGTTAATTGGATTGGTCACAACTAAATGGGGGGATTTCTTTAATGAAAATTTCAGGAATAACATCTTTTATGGACTTTCGGTCAATGCGCAAGCAGCGTGGTCACCTTTTAAGTCAGATGTTCCGCAAATCCGCAAGAGTTTCATTTGGAACTTTTTCGGGACCCATGAAGATAAAATCATTGAATGCATGGATATTTTAAGTATGCAAAATGAAGTATTACCACGATGGCCTAATGGAATGTTAAACAGATTTTGGTACGATCCTTACGTAAGAAAAATTAAGAAAAAAGAATACGGACATGCACAACGCTTCATTAAAGAGGCGAAAAAAGTACTCCGAACTATTCAAGATATACGGGAAAATGCAGAGATTACCGTAAATAAAAAAAATTTAAGATATTTGGAATTTGCTGCCCGGATGGCCAGACATTACGGGATAAAGATTTTAGTGTCCGAATCCACCTATCACGGGGAAGAAGAACTCTTAGAAATCGCAGATCAATTGATGAAATTTCAGACAGCACCCTCCGATACCAAACATCTTTCCGCTTACAAATGGTTAAAGAATGATGCTCAAGCGTTGCTGGAGGATTATAAGGTATTATGGCGTAATCTTGCCGTTGAAGAGGGATTGGAATATCCTAAGCACAGGTTTGAAGTCCTTGCCTGGCACTATCAAAAGGCGATTGAATCACTCTTAAAGGGAGAAAAACCGCACACTCATCAATTAAAATCAAAATGGATATGGCGTAGCGGGATTAGATGGAATGTTGAATGGGGAAATGGGGAGTTTTTCTATTTCATTAAGCCATTCGAAATTACGAAAAACGTAAAAAAAGCTACCATCCAAGGAATCGCAAATAATCACTTGAACTTGTTCTTTGATGGAAAAGAAGTGGGATCGGTCTATTCCCGGTTTTCCTTATCCCAA
>CAZEPC010000304.1:0-6172 GCA_964513765.1 uncultured archaeon | reverse complement strand
TTTATCTCAATCGGCCCTCTCTTGATTCCAACATCATAAAGGTATATTCCGCTTCCCCTGATTAGTACCGGCATAAAGGGAACTTTATCATCTTTTGCGTTTATCGTCGCATAAAGTTTTGCCACACTGGAAAAGCCTTCCTTAACATATCCGTGTTTTGTAGGATGACCCTCTGGCCAGATGGCAAAGTGGCGGTTGTTGCATAAAATCTGCCTGATCATTTTCTCCAACATTTCTTTTCCTTTGAAGATTCTAAGCCGGGAAATATACCCATATTTTTGTTCGATCATATCCATGAACCACCCGTTACCCCAAGATACGAAGGCCCCGGTCTGATAAGGATTTGCCGCCATTAATATAAGAGGATCGTAGCTACCGGGGTGATTAAGATAAAATATACATCCCTTTTTGGGAATTTTCTCTTGTCCATATATCCTTAATCTATTCTGTAATTTAAAAAATATAAAGAAAAATCGGGAGACAAGCCTGTAAAGTACATGACGAATGTTATTACCCAATTTATGGGCGATAACAGCCAACCTACTTAAAATTGCATCCAAAACTCTAGGGCCCGTTGGTTGGTTTTGCCACATTTCCAACTTTTCCTCCACTGTCATTTGAGGGACTTTACAGCGTTTAAACATCCAAGATTCATATTCGGGAAACGGGATTGTATCGTGTTTTTTCTGCATGTTTTAATCCAAAAGGGGGAACACATAGGGAAAAAAAAACCTTCAGATTTTAGGATTTATTCTTATTCTCTTTCTTTTTATCTTCCTTAAAAACTTCTTTCGCCGCCATTAAGGCATTTATCGCCCGGGGAAATCCGCTATAGACAGTCTGTTGCAATAAAACCTCTACAATCTTCTTCTCCGAAACCCCAATATGGAGTGCTTTGCGAATGTGAATTTTTAATTCAGGCTCACAACCCATTGCCACTAATGAAGAAATAATACAAAGCTCTCTGGTCGGTAAATCCAAGCCCTCACGGGACATAACTTCCCCGTATGCGAAATCAATCACAAAATCGACCATGTCAGGGGCGATCTGGCCAATCATATCTTTTAGACGAGATGTGGCACGCGGATCCAACCTATCCATCATATTTTGACCTATCTTTTTTCTTGTATGCTTTTCCTTATCCAAATTTTCATCAATCCTTAGGGTATTATATTTTTGAAAAACAAAAAAATTTTCTCTTCTTTTCTTTTGTTTTCTTTTCTTATTCTTTCCTTATTCTTACAGATTTGGGGGATATTTCAGAATTTATAAAAGGATTTTATATCCATTATTGCCTATCTCAGATGAAAATCTTTGCTTGATAAGTTTCAACAGCTCTTCTTTCGTTGAATTTTGAATATGTTTAACTTTTCTCAAAATATAGGGGATATATTTTCCCAATTGTGGGTGTGCCTTATCAATAGGGGATAGGGGCATGTTTCTTTCAATCTTTCTCACGAGTTTGTCCGGTTTCCATTCTTGCAAGGTTTTACAATATTCGAGAAAATCGGATGTTATGCGAGTGGGATTTGAAAAGCTTTGCCGCGCCATATCTTCCCTTAAATCATACATATCCCAATCAAAATTGATGATCCGTAGGTTTTCCAAATTTCCCATTTGAGGAGGAGTAAAATTTAAATCGTTATGAACAAGATCAAGTACTTGAAGATTGGTAAGCTTTCCAAAACTCTTTGGCAGTAATATCAAATTATTTTCATCGAGATTTAAAATGGTGAGGTTTTCGAGGTTTCCAAAATTGTCCGGAAGGGTGAATAAATCGTTATTCCGGAGAGAGAGCTCATATAGATTATGCAAATCCCCGATGGAGGGGGGCAATTCACGAATTCTATTTTTATCTAAACGCAATGAATTGAGCGCTTGTAGTTTGTTAATACATTTGGGAATATGAGTGATTGAATTTTCAGAAAGATCTAGATATTTTATATGTCTGCACTCACATAAAACTTCAGGAAACTTATCAAAAGAATTATTACACAGATTAAGTTTTTGTAAATCCCTAAAAGTTTTGATTGTTTCAGGTAAGCAAGAGATTGAATTATTTTTAAGATTTATGGATCGCAATACTGGGGAGAATGAAGAATTATTCTTTTTAATTTGATTTTTTGACATTAGAAAAGAAGGAAATTTCCTTATTTGACAAGATTGCATTGAAATTACACTAAGGGAGGGAAACCTAAATTTATTTTTCGAAGTTTCTCCTAATACTCCATCTTGGTTATCTTTTCGGTCCAATTTATTTCCCATTCGGTTTTGATTGAATTGTATTTCCTTCAACTTGGGTAAAACCGAAAGCACATATGGAAAATCTCTGAAGGAATTTCGACTCAGATTTATTTTCTCTAAAGAACTGAGGTATCTAAAAGAACTTGGAAGCCGCTTAAGAAGATTATTTGAGAGATCACAGGATTTAAGTTTTGTTAAACCTTTCAACTCCCTTGGTAATGCGTGGATTTTATTCAAGTTTAGGGATAAGTACTTTAAGGATGAAAGGTTCCCAATTTCGGAGGGAATTCTCTTGATATCATTATCGGAAAGATCTAAAACTTCTAAGGATCGCAAATCCCCAACAGAATTAGGCAGTTCGGAAACCCCACATTTCCATATCTTTAAGACTTTCAAAGATTCCAATTGAGAGATATATTTAGGGATTTTTTCGATGGGATTGTTGAAAATATTGAGAAATTCGAGATGCCTTAAATCGGAAAGGGATTTTGGAATCTGTTTTAAATTGGATTCATGAAAATAAGAGCTAATATGAATGCTTAGCTTGGTTATATGATTTTCATCAACATAAAATCCTGGTCGGAAAGAATAAATAGGGGGCCATTGAGTTTTTAATTTTATGACGGGAGGAGCATTCCCGTCCTCAGCGGGGCCCACACTACCATTCCCCGTCCTCTTTAAAAGAGAGTTAATTTCTTTAATACAATCAACCTCTTTGTGAGGAAGAGAAACCCCTTGGTATTCAATAAACTCCACGATATTATTCCTCCCATAAATAATATTTAATATTCACTATATAAAGCAAAATATAGGTACTTAAAATTTAGGAGATATCTTTCAAAAAATTCCAGAACTGAATAATTACGAGGGATTCCAGAATAATATTTGTTGTTGAGAATGATATATGGAAAACTCTTAATTCTATTCAGATATTTCTGGGCGAGCGGTCCAAATAGATGCCAATTTTCCAATTTTTTAAATTTTTCAGTTTTTCCAACCCCCAGTTTTCGTCCCTGCTGTCTCATATTTTGTAGGAAGGCAATCCTCTGTTTCATTATCATATTTAAGGCTGCAACTTTAAGAAAATTTAGTTTTTCCTCAAGAATATGCAATTTTACATCGTGTGATAAGCTTTTAACAATATCCCGCAAATTAGTAATTAAATAAGCGTTTTTTTTCCGTGATCTGCTTACGGGGAGGAATATTAACTCAATGTAGTAGGAACGATTTGTCATTAAACGAAATTTATCACGATAACGGAAAAAAAGAGACACTAAATGCAAGGATGCAAGATCAAGGAAGGAACAAAAAACCCTCACCCCTAATTGTACTTTTTTCTGAACTCGTGCTGAGCTTCGCGATAATTCCCAATCCTCCAAAAGTACCAGTGAAACTTTTTCACAAACCGATCGTTGATGAGAACTAAATTATTATCCATTTTTTTAGGGGGGAAACTTTATCCCTATAAACAATCCAAAAAGTTCATAAAAAGATTTTAAACTCAGACCCTGAAATCTCCCGGGAAAATTTATTCATGATATGGGCCGTTAACTCATCATATGTATCAGTTCCAAATTTAAGAGATTCTCTCGGAATATTATTCAATTTTCTTAAGATAATTTTATAGACTCGGGCGAGCTTAGGGTTGTTTTTATCAAATTCATCGAGAGGTTCATTCTTTTTTACCTTGCTCAAGAGCAACCCAACTTTCCAGCTATGAACTCGTTTAAAATAATCTAAATAATTATAATCCCGGGTATTTCGCAAATGGGAAATAACGGGGTTGCCCCTCATAAAAAGAAAGTGCAAATTGGGAAGTGTGACTACTTCTTCATCAATCCATTCGAGATTGTTTTGGGATAGATCCAGAGATCGAAGATTTGGGAGTTCAAGCAAGACATTAGGAAAAGACTCCAATTGATTGGAAGACAAGTCGAGCTTTTTGAGACTTTTCAACCTTGAAAAACTGGAGGGAAGGGAAGAAACCATATTATTTTTCAGCTTCAAGATCTCTAAATTTTCCAATAATCCGATTTCATTTGGGATTTTTTCTATTGTACAATCTTCCAGATTAAGATTCACAATACGATTGTTTCTCTTCTCATAATTGCCTTGCATTCTCAATAGCCCTTTTTTGAGACGGGTAGAAGTCGGTTTCATCACTCTAACTATTAATAGATCTTGAATCGGCCGAACTATATTTTTACCAAATTTTCGTATTGTTTTGAGATTTTTTGTTTGTAAAAATTCATTGAAAAAGGACTCTAAAATATGGAATTCATCCCTATTTGTTTCATGGATAATTCGATCTATTTGATATTTTTTGAGAACTTCATTATCCAGAGTAGCTTTACCATCAATTTTTTTAAGGGGAAAACTTTCGCTCTTGATATCTTCTATTAACCTTTCTATAAGCTTGTTTGTAGATTTCTTATAATAATGTAAAATATCGCCCATCTTCTTTTCCAGTTCGCCTACCTCCCCTTTTTTATAAGTTTTCATCTTCTTAAGGTCACTTAAGATGTTTTCCCCTCGCTTCGTTAAGATGACATCGGGAAATGATTGAAATTTAACCGCATTCATAAGATGAGATTTCGGCACACCATACAATGAGTAAAAAGGGTTTTTATCTATATATATTTGGTGAGTGTGGTAAAATTCACGAAACTTTTCGGGATACCGAGTTATCAATCGTCCGATACTTATTTTTAATTTCGGATTTTCTTGAATCATCCGAAAAAAAACCTCAGGAACGGCTGAGAATTTGTTATTCATTAACACAAGGGAATTAAGGGAATTTAAACGAGATATATCGTTGGTTACCTCCTTTAAATGCCCCCGAATCTTTAAAAAATCCAAATCTTCGAGTCGGGTTAGTACTTTTGGAAAGATTTCTATCTGCTGAGAAAGCCGTAAATCCAAATATTTCAGATAAGAGAGAGATAAAAGTCCTTCGGGTATTATATCTAATCCCTTTAGTGGTAAAAGAACTAATTTTTCCAAGGAGTGTAAGTTTTCAATGTCCTTATTCATTATGGGAATGTTTCCAGATAATTTAAGGACCTTGAGACGAGTAAAAGCCCATAATCTTGAAGGAAATTGGAGCACAGATCCATAAAGGCAGAAAGTATGAAGGTTTTTGAAGCACCCAAAATTATTGGGAAATGAAATCCATCCATTCTCGAAAAAGAGATGTAATTCACGAAGTTCTCCTGCTCTTTTAGAATTACAAATATTAAAAAGGATTCTTTTTACATCTTGTCCCTCCACGAACCTTATACTAAGGGATTTGAAATGGCGGGCATTCTCTATAATATCCATATAATTGAGTTCTGAATTTAAAGAAAAATTCAATTTCAGCCTTTTTTCTCCCATCAGCATTTATCTCCAAATATTCACTACTTAATGTTGCTTACTAATTGAAACACACAATACTGAATAAAAAATTCATCCCTTATAGGACATTAAGCAGAATAGAATATCTCTTTTAGATTATCCCTTTTTTCACTGGAAGCCACCATGTAAATCCGAATATCAGCGTTAGAACCACAGAAGACATGGTGCTATAACCGTGTCGAGTTCCTACCTTCGGACCAATATTCACGGCCTCACCAATATGAAGCGCCGCCAAGATAATAATGAGATATGGAAAGTTCAAGGCTACCCATAGGGCGATTGTGATTCCCCATAATATAACCGTTCCAATTTGTATAAATCTCCAGATTTTTTCATTCATTTTTGATCATCCTTTGTGGTACAATTTTTTTAAGATTCCCAAAATCAAAAGGCTTTTTTTTATAATACCGTATTTTTTCTTAAAAAATCTTTCCGTTCATCTTTTTATCTTTAATATTCTCAGCATAATTCGACACCATTCAAGAGAACAAGAATGTAAACATTCTAAAGAAAAATTTTGACAAAAAAAATG
>CAZEPC010000303.1:0-6176 GCA_964513765.1 uncultured archaeon | reverse complement strand
TTTGTTTCCCCATGTTATGTTGAACACAAATGGGGTAAGCATGGCAAAAGACATTGAATTTTGCAGACAGATTAAGGAAACAGGAATTAAAGCATTTTATCTGAGTTTTGATGGATTTGGTCCCGAGATCTATGATAAGATCCGCGGATTTGACATGACCAAAATCAAGAAAAAGTTTATTGAAAATTGCAGGGAAGTGGGTATTTCTGGGGTTATGCTTGTCGTAACGGTGGTCAATGATGTTAATAACCATCAAATTAAAGACATCATTGAGTTTGCCAGAGATAATATGGATGTGATAGCTGGTACAGTATTCCAACCAGTCTCATTATCCGGAAGAATTGCAATGGAAGACTTAATGAAACTGAGGTATACAAGCAGCGATTTAATTAAAGAAGTTAAGGAAGCAACTGGTGGAGTAATAGATAAGTTTTATCCTTTAGCTTTATCAAGTAAGCTAACTAGTCTTCTTATTTGGTTTGAAGGATTACCGGAATGGTCTATGACCGCCCACGAAGATTGTGGTTGGGCAACGCTCATTCCATGGGGACCAAACGGTGAATACCGCAGTTTAGAACAATTCGTTGATGTTGATGGGGTTATTAAAGTTGCAAACGAGGTATGGGATATGGTGAAAACCAGAGAAATTCCAAAGCCCTCCAAAGCGATCGGCGGATTAAGAAATTACGTATATAAGCTTGGTTTAGGAAAAGTAGTCGATGCAATCGCCGACTTTTCTGACAACATGTCTGATTGGGCCTATAGAAACGCGATGAGAGCTTATTTCCTCGCCAGAATCATCCCACATCTCAAAAATATTGATCCGCAGAAGCTCATGCCTGGAAATATGGATACATTGTATGAATCAGTTATTAAATTATTCATGTATCCGGGTTTAGAAAACAGCAAAGGAATGTTGCACAATCGAAACCAATTCCTTGGATGTATGCACTTCCAAGATGCCTACGATATTGATACTGCCCGAACTGAGAAGTGCGTGGTACATTACGGAGTACTCGACCCGGAAAATCCAGAAAATGTTTTGGAAATTCCCTTCTGTACATTTAACACAATCCACAGAGAACGGATAGAAAAGAAATGGGCTGAATCTCATGCAAAGGAATTGGATAAAACGCCTGAAGAACATGCCAAAGAGATGGAGAACTTCCAAAATTCCATAGAATTGGAAAATAAATGATTTTCATCGATCCATTATTAATAGAAAAGTATTTTTTCTTTTTTCCCTAAGTTTTGTTCATAATAATAAGAAAAACAGAAATATTTTTGAGGTTCGGAAGCATTAAAATCTTTAGCTAACAAATGAATAGAATGCGAGAAAGTCTTGGATATTTCTTACAAATCCTTAGAGAAAACCCCTTTCCTCTTAGGGACCATTTATTGAAGGAAAAGGTTTCAAACCACCAAAATCAAGTCATTAATCTTTTTTATCAAGCACTCTATTCTAATTTGCGAAAAGAGACAGCCCCAATTGCATTTGGCGGTAAATTAAATAAAGAAAAGTTTTACGATTACAAACATCAAATTGAAGAAAAGCTATCAGAATTAAAGACCCAAAAAGAGAAAAAAGATTTAAAAATCAAATACATTCAAACTTTTTGGGATCAATTTTTCTCATTGTTGGTTCAAAATGTTGAGAATATATGTGCCATTCAAATGCCAGTGAAAAATTTACCCTTTAAGAGGCTTTTTTTCTGTATACATCCCATTTTTACCATAGAAGGCAGATTAAAACCTGAAATAAGAATAAAAAATTGGGGATTTAGTATTTCTGGAATGTTAAGGGGAATAGTCCCTTCAAAAGTGATGCTGGTAAAACAAAAAGCGAGGAAAACATTAGTTTTTAGAGATAAGGAATCCCAAATACATTTTTTACCATCCTTTTATAAACCAAGCATAAACAAAACGGTTCCCAGCACCTACAATGATTATTCCGGTTTGTTCAATTATCATATCCAAAAAGATGGAACTCTCCAAGAAGATATTGAAAAATATATCAAGAACATAGATACAGAAAAAGAAATAAAACTAAAAGAAAGCGGATTTCTAAGTTTTCTTAACGCAGACAAACAGATAACCAAGAATGGAAAAGAATTAAGTTTGAATAATACGTTATCCACTAGGTACCACTCTGGGAAAGGAAAAAACATCAAGATATTAGGTCTTTTATCCCCAAATAAAACCAAAAAACGTACCCTTTGTGTTATTTTCAACCACGATTATCCCTCATTCCCATCAATATACCATTCCATATTCACTATTTCCCATATGGGCGCGGCAAGTTATGAATATCCCTATACAAGGGTATTTCCCAAAAATGAGAAAAAAAAGTCTCCTTTCCTAACTCTCCACAAAGAATATCAAGATGAAGATATTCCAAAACAGTTCTGGTCCCAAAATGAATTGGATGAACTGGCAAACAAAAGGGGAATACTTAATCTTCCAAAATGGGATGCAGAAAAGCTAGAGCGATATGCCCATTCTAGGGGATTCATTTCTCTTGAGGAATGGACAGAAAAGGAATTAGAAGAGTTCAATAATAAGAGGCATCTTCCTAAATATTCATCTCAAGATTATTGGGAACAAGATGAAAATCTTTTTTCTTGTCCAAAATGCGGCTACTTTTTACAGCCAAATTGGAAAAAATGTCCCGTGTGTGGGAATCCCATATCAGGAAACCTAAGGAAAAAAAAGCATATATATCAAGAAACTAGAGAACAAAAAAAAGCAGGAGAAGAAAAAAAGGAACAATTTTGGAAACCACCTAAATCTTAATTTTATAAGCTTAAACTTTATATTTATGTACTTAATAACTAATAGCAACCTCAGAACTAACTCTTTCGTTCTTTTTCTGCCCTTACTTTATACTTTTTAATGAACTTCAATTGGTCTTTGGCATCCATTTTAACCAGAAGTTTATTCATCATATTTTCCAGAAGAACCACTTCATCATCAAGCTCCAACCTTCGAGCATATTCTTGGGCAAAATAATAATGAATTATCGCATTCAGATACTCTTGATTTTCCTCTAATAGTTTAGCCTTGTAGATGTTGTCATTTTTTGCCTCAAGCATGGTCTCTTGAGTCTTTTTAGGGGAGAAAATATCTTGGATTTTCTTGATCCGGGTATTAAATCGTTTAATTTTGTCTAAGATGGTTCTCTCAACTTCTTCCTCCTTTTTCTCGGGTTCTATCTCAACCTCATCGGTCTCGAAAGACTCGGGATCAGTATCAGGACTTACCTTCGAAAAGGAATTAAGATCATCGGGAAGTCGTGGAATCTTTACCGTTTTTATGGCATCCAGCCCTACTTTTGGTTTATCTGAGGGTGCTATGAAGGCATCTTTTCCAGAAACCTTCTGGGAAACCTTATTCACTGCATTACGGATCTTTGGATTTTCTCTTGCCTTTTGAATGAGGATACTTTTCTCAATTCTCTTCTTAAAGAAAGGAACACCATATTTCATAACCAGGGGGATACCAAATAACAAGGAGAGAGCCGTAATTAGGATAGGTATGACATATCTGGTCCAAATATTTTCACTTATCTCAATTTGTATTGATTTGGATACTGAATGATGGGTTCTCGATTCTGCTATTGAAACAGAAATATTGATGAATTGATAATGATCACGATTGGGAACTTTCCAGTTGGTAAAGGAGAAGCTACCATTCGATTCAGTAAATGTTAAGATTTCCTCAGTCATTACTCCGGTATCATTTATAAATTGGATTTTAATCGAGATTTTCTGATTAGCGGCATTCCAAACATCAGAGGCATTTTCAAAATTAACTTGTCCAGAGATTGTAAGCATTTCACCCTCGGTTTTAGATATTATATCAACTAAATCCAACCTAACTTGCCAACGGGAGATAATGTCAAGTTCTACATTCAAATCTTTATGGGCAATGTTGGTATCTTGACAGATGATATGTAATTCATAATTATGACCAGCAATTAAACTGGAAACCGGAAATTCCATAAAATAGAGACCACTACCCTCCTTACCATCATAGATAGAGTCAACTCCGATATTTTTGATAACTTTCTTATTAAGATCTTTGTCTTCCACGTAGCCTGAGAGTTCGCCCCAATTGAATGGAACTAATTCGTTCATATTTTCAAGATGAGTACCGTTATGTTCATAAAGTATATTTAAGCGGATGTTTTCTTTGTAATTTTCAAACTCCACGATTTTTCCATCAAACCTTCCAAATTTTTGTCCTTTTTGCATTTGATATGCATTGCTTGAATACAATGATAAATAGGAGGGAATTTCCTTAATTTCGAAATAAAAGGTATATTTTTGTACCTTGTAAGAGGTTGTGGCGTTTTCTTGCAATAAAGAAAGTGAAACATTATGATTATCAATATAATCTTTATAATCCAAAAATCTGGTATTTATAGTGATGAATAAATTGGGGGAATTAGGATTTGTTTGTTTATGATCAAAGATCCATTGAGTTTTACCCGGGATATTATTTATTTCCCCTCCATCGAATGTTATATTAAAATTTCTATTGGGATCCTCTTCTTTTTTGCTGATTCTTTCACCAGTATCAGTATACCATGCAAAACCCAGTTCAAGAGTATCATTCATATAAATCTGATCTTGATCTGATCCTTGTTTTAATATCAATGATGTACCTACGAGCACCCGGATTTTAACTTCATGTAAACGACTAATATAATCTGGGTGGGAAAAATTAATCCCAAAAAGATAATCATCCCCGACTGGCTTAAACACATGAATTTCTATATAATAAGCCCCCTCTGTGATGTTATAAGAATAACTCCAATTTTCATTCTCCCAATTGGAGCTGATTTGAGCGTTAGGGATAGGATCGGAATTATTATCTAAATACTCATATTTCAATGTTAAGTTCTGATTATTGCCTACCTTCTCAAAATAGGTATAATTCACCAAACTGGCATTATTCTTAATTTTAAAAGTTTTAAGGAAAATTCCCGCCGAAGTTTGGTTATGCCACCATACTTTTACAGAAATGTTTTTAGCAGTATAAGATAAAGGAATGGTATAATTGGGAAACGTGTGAGAATAGGATTGATTAGAGGTGCTTCGAGAGACATTTTCATGATAATCTAAATAGGTGGCAGATTGAACCTCAAATCCCAAACCCGATGCCCCGTCGGGGGTTTTGGTAATATTCCAAAATGAGAGAGAGGCGTTATATTCGGTAGAATTCCAAGTTACTTTACATGTAATGTTCATACCAGGTGAGAAATCAATCCTATTTTGGGGAACCGTGGTAATATTACCCACTTCATAAGGACTTAATGCGCGGAAGGTCCAATTCAAGCGGGAGACTGAAGAGTTTATATATAGTTTTGGAGTATCCATACTGGAAGTAAAATTATTCTCGGGGGCAGTTCCGTTAAAATGAAACCATGAACCAGGGAAGAAAACGGTATAATTCATGGTTGATGCGTTATATTTGGAATTCCCACTATTGGCTTCTGGAGCCGTGGCGTTTATCCATGTTTCCCACTCCACGTTTGATTTGTTGAAATGGGTGGTAAAGGAACAAGGTTTGCTTGTTTTCGTTTGTGTAATATTGATATCAAAGGAATATTGAAATCTGCATGTATAATTTGCCTCGAAGAATAGTACCAAATTTTCAACATTTTCCCCTTCCCCCCAAGGTCCCGCTTCGTCACTATTTTCATCAAAATATGAACTATTCGTTGTGGGATCGAAGGATTTTACTGTTTGCCCACCTGTTGAATTAAAGATGGAAACGTTCACCGTGATTTCGGTTAAATCGGTTGGTTCATACTGATCTGTTTTGAGACGGAATAAAGCAGCCTTTTGAGGATCTATATCAGGCCAATTCAAGTCACTTTCATATTTTTTAGAATTTTGAGTAGTATCGTTATTAAAATTCGTGGTATATAAATCAAAATAATTATCACCCTCAAAGCTCTCAATTGCGGTCGCATTGAAAACCAAATAATAATTGATACCGGGATAAATTTTGGCATTATCATCGCTGAAATCGACATTTATCCAGCCAGGGGTATTCCTGAATCCTGTCCCATAGCCGTTAAACTTATTTTGAGCAAGAATACTATTCAAATCGGGAGTTTGTGTAAGGGGATCTGTTTGATTACATATGAAAATAGACATATTATATAG
>CAZEPC010000302.1:0-6189 GCA_964513765.1 uncultured archaeon | reverse complement strand
ATTGATTTACGAAAAGGTGAACGTTCAGGATTAAAAACTGCCATTACAATATTGCTCGTAAAGATCAGATAAATATTATTTTCGAGGAATAATCTTCGCAGGGACCCAAAGCATAGACCGAAAAATATGAGTGCCGCCGCATAATTAAATTGTTTTAAATTGCCTTTCATCGCTCGCCGGGCAAATGAGATCACATAAATGCCAATAATAATACCCACAATGAGCCATAAAAAATTTTCCAACTCTGCCGGATTAGATAAGTCCATACAGATATTTAGTTCTTTAAACTTTTATAGTTTTAAGGATTATGAAATAAATGGGGTTTTATTTATAAGATCGGGAAAATAAGACAACCATTGCTAATTTCAGCATAGCTGCTTTGTCAAGATTTCTCTTGACTTCGTTAAAAACAAAAAATCGGAAAGTAAAAAAATAGGATATTAAAGAACGGGTTGTCTATTATTCTACAGAGAGCTGCTTTCTCACAAGCTTAGTGGTCAATTTAGGAAAGAGCCGAAAGAGGTATTCGGTGAATTTCGCCAAGGTTGGAATGAACACCTCTTGCTTTTCCTTTTCGGCAGCTTCGATAATTTGTTCCGCAATTTCTTCGGTTTTTGGCATCATCCCCCTTTTCTTCATGGTTTTCGCGAATTTACCAGATAATTCATCGTGGGAATAGAGATTTGATTCAAATTGCATGGGATTAATCTCCAAGACCTTCATATTCTTTTGCTCTTGGTGGATAAAATGTTCCCGGAGCGCTTTAGCCACCATTTGAGCTGCTGCTTTGGTGATACTATAATATTGCATCAAGGGTACGCAAATCTCCCCCGCCATAGAACCAACGCAGACTATCATCCCTTCTTTATTTTTTGAACTACCGTTTTTGTCCTTTTTATCTTCAGGAACCCTTCCTAAGATTGGCATGAAAGTCTGGGCAACCCTCATATATCCCTTCACATTTACATCGCACATGAAGTCGAATTCATCGATCGTCCCATTATGAAAGCATTTATCGTTTAAAATGCCCGCATTGTTAATCAACACATCAATGTGCCCGTATTTTTCTTTAATTTTTTCAAACACATTGGTAATCATCTCTCCATCCGTCACGTCCATCACGAAACAATCCGCCTCTCCGCCGTTTTCTTGGATCTGTTTCGTGTTTTCGTGTAATTCGTCCTTAGTCCGTTCTTCAGAGGATAAAATAACCAAGCCACCTTTATCGGCGATTTGTCTTGCGAGTTCCGCGCCGAGCCCTCTGGATGACCCTGTGATTAGAACATTCTTATTTTTAAAGTTCATATGTTACTTTTTGACAACAAAGTATAAAAAACCTTTTAGTATATTTACAGACAAATAGTCAGTATGATGAAAGAGAGAATTATATCACGAAGATGGAAGAACATTGGTCAAAAGATAGGGGGATGGAATTGCTTAAAAGAAAGAAATCGGAGAATCAATGGATAAAAGCCACATATCTTTCCGTTAAACAAGCCTAACCTTTAAAAATCTATAATTCCTTATTTATCCTAATGATTTTTTCCATCTCCGGTAGATCCACGCAGATAACCGTATATTCTCCGAAGGATGAAACTTTTTTCGAGAAACTCTTGGCAAAAATCATAATATCGTGCTCTTTATCTTGGTTTTGCCCTTTATAACGAATATATTTTTCTTTTTTGATTAAGTGGGACACAATTTGCCTTGCATCTACCCCTTCGCTCCACTTACATTCCACCAGCGTGGCCTTTTTCTTCAAGGGATGGTAGGCAATTAAATCAATCTCATTATCTCTCCACCACCATCTCCCTATTTTGGTAAATTTATTTAGGGAAAAATGCTCTCTATACTCAATTAAGAATTGCTTCACCACCTTTACAAATATTGAACCCATATAATGGGAATATTGGGATTTTAATTCTTCCACGGAAAGAATCCCTTGATCGAGACTTTCCATGTTTGGATAAATAAACCGAAACCAAAACTTCAAAAAATTATCCTTCAAAACATAAATCCCTCGTTTTGATCCTGGTTTTTCCGTGACAGGGATTTCCCGAACGATGAATTCGACAAGTTCTAAATTTTTTAGGTATTGCGAGAGGCTGGTGGCCTTAATATTTGTGTATTGAGAGATCTCATTTACATGGCAATTGCCAAAAGCGATAGCCTCTAAAATAGAAAAATACCTACCGGAGCTGATGAACTCATATCTCACGATAAAGGTGCCCTCGTCCCGAATAAAAACGGGAAATTCTAATTCTTGGTCCAACCAATCCCAAAACGGGATATCAATTCGATTAATATAGTACGGGATCCCGCCGGTCATCCCAAATATTTCAATAATCTCGTTTAGACTGGAATCAGGAAAGAAATGCAGTAATTGGTAAAAATCAAGGGGTTGCAATTTAAATGAAAAGGTCTTTCTGCCGAATAATGGACTTGAATTAGACATAATTTTTGACTTCATTACCGAAATCGAGGATCCTAAGATAAAAAGTGAGAGCGATGAATCGGCGATTATGCTATCAACTATCACTTGAAATATATTGAGGAAATTTTGATTCTCTTCAAGCAAATTGGGAAATTCATCAATAATGATACAATCAACCCTGTCTTTTAAAAATTGAAAAAGTGATTCAAAATCTTCTGAAATCATTTTCGTTTCTGGGAACTTTCTTATACACTGCTCCTTGAACTTTTTTACATTATTTGATTTTCTTGCCATAAAATAGATAAAAGTCGATCCCGAAATAGCTTCCAAGTGAAGGGCCGTTTTACCCACTCTTCTTCTGCCGTATACAATCGAAAATTCAAATTTATTTGATTTGACTACTTTTGACAGGGCTTGCAGTTCCTTTTTCCGGTTTTTGAAAGTTTTCATGGGGTATTATCACATTTTATATTTTTGTTCTTGTTATTTTTGTTGTTATTATTTTTCATAATTATTATTATTTAACTTATAATAATTCAACTTATAATAATTTAGCTTATAATAATCTAAATTATAATATCAAAATACAAAAATAATGGAAAGAAGAAACAAAATACCAAAATGAAGAACAAAAATAACGAAGAAAAATAACGAAGAAAAATAATGAAGAAAAATAATGAAGAAAAATAATGAAGAAAAATAATGAAGAAAAATAACGAATAAAATTGAGGCGATCAATCTATATCCGGGATTTCATAATCTAGCTCAACGGTTTCTTTCTCAAGCACAACATCCGAATCCCGTAAAATCTCTTGGATCTTTGATACATCCAAATTGTGAGGGGAGGTATTTTCTTGAGTGCTTAACGCAGCAGCCACCCCTGCCGCCTGCCCAACCACAATCCCGGGCGTAATCCCTCGATGTGCTCCAACCGCAATCCTTTCACCACATCCGACGGCCCTTGTACACACCACAACACCATCAAGATATTTAGGCACTATGATCCCGTAAGGAATTGGATATGCATATTTTAACTTATTTTTTCCCGGATCATGCGCATTTGACCGTCCAATGACATCATCCCGGTCATGTTCAGGGTCAAACATATCCTCTTTCATAAGCATATATTTGGCATTGAGATTTCGGGTCTGTCGGCAGCCCATATGAAGGCTAGTTCGTGCAATATATGCATCTTCCCAGCCCGGCAGAAGTCTGACAACCTTTAAGGTCATATGTTCCAACTTTGTCCTTATTTTTTCATAATTACTGAGTTCCCATACATCCAAGAGGTTCAGATTCTTAAATGAACTCACACCGGCACACCAGCGGTCTTTTCCTACCCATTTCACCCCCATTTTAAACATAAGCATTACACCATTTGTCTCGTAAATTTCTTCCAAATCGGAGAAATAGCCTTTTTCATCTGCTTTTTCAATAAGATCCTCAAATTTTCCAATGTTAAGGAGTTTTTCTTCTTTCAAGTGTCTTCTGACCTTATCAGGGTTTTCGGGATTGGGATACACATCAATGGAATCATTTTTCAGCACATAATCCTCCACAAAAACCTCGGAATCGACTCCGCCGAAATAGGTGTAAAATGCAGCATTAATTCTTTCCTTAGGCGGTACCATCATGACCCCTTTCTCCCCTATAGCTTCCCATACCAAATCAACATCGGCAGTGGCATCAACGATTGTTTTTGCCCAGTATCCAAATCTTCCCGTTTTGTTCTCAAATATGACACCTTTCAACCTGGGGAGGTCCGCCCTTTCATTTTTTTCTGGCGGATCTACGATCACATCAACGGCCAAAGTATGGAATAGGATTTCCACACCCGCCTCTTCACACATTTTCATCAGTACGTACTTAATATCCTCAACATCTAACCATTCTTCCCCATCACGCATTTCCTTGCTTCCCGGAGGCGTTTCCCACATCCCATCCGAATTCCCTAGCGCGACAATCCGATCCAGCATCTCTTTGGCAATCCCGCGGGTGGCTACCGCACCCAAGTTATTAATAAAGGCCCGCTTTTCCCACTGAGTGACAGTGGCAAATACACTTTGACCCCCTAGGAAGCCAAATCGTTCCACAATCACTACCTCTGCACCGTTTCTCGCGGCGGAGATAGCGGCAGCAACCCCGCTGGGACTTCCACCAACCACCAAAACATCAAGATTATCAATCATCGGAATCTTTTTTTCCGGCTCGGTATAGGTATTCACAATTTCTTTTTCGGTATATTTATCAAATTTGTATTTCATAGCTGCATTAGCTCAGATTTTTATTAAAATTATGCGGATTGAAAAAAAATGTGAGAAATTTAGGGAATTCCCTTTTTAAAAAAAACATCAAAGCTAAAAGGCACCCAAATTAGTTCAGAGACGAGCAGACCATTAATCAGCTCATTAGTGAGGTTTTTATTAAACCATTTATTTTTCAATTTGAGAAATGGAAAGTAAAAATAGCCCCATAGACAAAAAGAAGCCAAATATCTTGTTCTTTCTTCCCGATCAATTTCGCGGAGATTGGACGGGAATGAATGAGGATCTACCCATACACACACCTAACTTTAAAAAAATGGCAGAAAAGGGGACACATTTTGATATGTGCGTCTGCCCTTCTCCTCTATGTAGCCCATCGCGTTCATGTTTGGCAGTCGGGAAAGATTACGACAAAGTTGACATCATTAATAACGGACAAAATCATCCCATGGATGATCCCACGTTTTACGAGATTCTCAGAGATAAAGCAGGATACCACACGATGACCTGCGGAAAGCTGGATTTGAAACATCCCGACCACAGCTATGGCCATGACGGGAAACATGTTATTGATGGAGTTGATTGGTTATCAAAATGGGGTTTTTCGGAAGGAATTGAAAATGGAGGAAAATATAACGGCGTCCGGATGTTCAATAAGCACAAGGAGGATATGGGTCCATATATGATGTATTTAAAAGAAAAGGGCCTTGCAAAGGTGCATGCGGAGGATTTCGCGAATCGCGAATATCATTCTTTCCATCCTACGGAATTGGACGATGAAGATTACGCCGATAATTGGATTGGAAGGCAAGGAATCAAATTAATCGAGAATACCCCTAAAGGCAAGCCTTGGTTTCTGCAGGTCAATTTCAATGGCCCTCATTCTCCTATGGACGTGACTCAATCCATGAGAGAAGAATGGAAAGACATCACTAATTTTCCCATGCCCGTATGTTCAGAAAAGTACGATAAAGAAACAAATTTAGGGATCAGGCAAAATTATGCCGCAATGATTGAGAACCAAGATAGATGGGTGGGAAAGTACATGGATCTCTTAGAAAAGCGGGGGGAATTAGAAAATACTATTATTATTTTTGCCAGCGATCACGGAGAAATGTTGGGAGATCACAATAGAATTAAAAAGGGAGTCCCTTATCGGGGAGCAACCCAAGTCCCCTTCTTTATTTGTGGACCTGGCATTAAGCACCATGAATCAGTCCAGAAAACAGTTTCTCTTATCGATCTTTTCGCCACAATCCTTGATTACGGGGGAATAGATGTTTCAGATCGGGAGGATATAGATTCCATTTCTCTTAAACCATTTCTCGAAAAAGAGCAAGATCCTCAGAATCCACGAAGCTTAGAACAAAAAGAAATCCCAAGACAATTTGCGCGATCAGGACTCCACCATTTCAGGACCATTCAAAATGACAGCTATAAATTAGTCACGGGATTTTACCACACCAAACCAATCTGGGCTAAATTAAAGAC
>CAZEPC010000301.1:3051-6191 GCA_964513765.1 uncultured archaeon | reverse complement strand
CTTGAAACCAGCACCATGCACCGTTATTTGACATTTTTACGTATTTGCGCGTCTTATCCTCTTGTGAGTTTGATTTATTGGACAATTCAATATTTAAATAAACGTGAAATCCAATTAAAAGCTTTTTTTACGAACAAACCTAAATTTATTGAGTTTGCGATCTTATGATTTCTCGAAAATGGTAGAAAAAAAATATGAAATCCAAAAAGATCAGATGAAATCTGAGTTAATGGACCACGTTAAGGCCTTATCAATTCCTAGGTTGGTTGGATCCGAGGGTGAGGAGAAAGCAAAAAATTACATCAAGCATAAAATAAAAGAATACGGATATACTCCCAACGAGGAAGATGTTCCGACATCCACATACAAAATAAATTTTCTCCAAGGAGTCTCGAATTTTATGATGGTTCTTTTGTTTTTGGCATCCGCATGGCTATTCTCTATCAATCCACTCTGGTTTCTAATCAGCATTGCTGTTATTTTCATAAATATATGGTTGGTCTCAACGGGGTCGGTGGGAATGTCCCAGGCTCCCTATGTGCCGAAACCGTGGAAAAACAATATTATCCATACTCAGAATCTATGGGCAGAGCTGAAACATGACGAGAAAGAGGATTCAAAAAATGAAATCATATTTGTAGGCCATTACGATTCCAAATCAACGAAAGTGAATGGGTTGGTACGGGTATTGAGTTATGGAATTATGTTAGCTTGTGCGATAGGCATTTTAATCACGGGAATTATCGGTATTATTCTTTATCTTATTAATCAGCAGCCCAATTCTCTTTTGAATGTCCTAATATGGGTAATCGGCGCTGTGGGGGCCCTTATGGGGGCAATTCTTACGGGAAATATTGTGGGGAACAAGTCTCCAGGATCTGCAGATAATGCAACCGCTGTCTCTATCTTATTGGAGGCGATGAGATATTTCAAGAATCACCCGCCTGCAAAAGCCAATATTACATTTCTCTTTTCGGCTGCCGAAGAAATTGGATTAACAGGTGCATATTATTTTATAAAAAGGCGCTTCACAAGGACCCGTTTTTCCCCAGATCATACATTCATCATTAACTACGATATGGCGGGAGCAGAAGGAAAGATTATTCTAAATGAAGCAATCGGAATTCCCAAAAAACATTGCTCCAAAATGATGACTGGTTTGTTAGATGATATCTCAGAGGAACAAGATATTCCATATAAGAAAGTATATTTGCCTGTGGGAGGTTGGACGGATGCAATTCCATTTATTGAAAGGGGATACGAAACTACCACCCTAAGCGGGGGGCCGATTCACGATGTTCATTCGACTAAAGACGATATAAGCATAATAGATGAGGATAATCTCTTCAAATCCCTCATATTGGGGATTGAGCTAGCTAAAACCCTGGAAAAAAAGAATCTTAGAGATCCTTAAAGATCTTAGAAGAGATCATAATCTTTCTCTTTCCCTTTCCCAACAAATATGTTGAAAAAGTTGTTAAAATTGAATTCGGAGTTCTTAGCCTTACCGCCTATGTATTTGAAGGAACCATTACAGAATTGATAAGAAAAGTCTTTTTGGCAATTAATCCTGAATTTTATCTGAATGGTGGCTTGATATTCTTGTTTTTCTTCAGTTCCTTGGGATTTTGGTACCTCTTGTTAAAATACTGGGAAAAAATTGAGTACAGAGGTTCCTTTGAATGGCTACTGGGTAGGTTAAAGGGTAAAAAAGATGTAGGTAAAGGAATGCTGGTGAGTTTGTATGAACCAATTCCTTTGCAAAAAATATCTGCTTAAATTGTTCTATTATTCAATAGCCTAACAATAAGATATATTATTAAGAAGAGAAGGAAATATGGCGCACACGAAGGGATTTGAACCCGTGAGGACTTGCGCCCACTGGATTTCGAATCCAGCGCCGTTGACCACTTGGCTACGTGTGCATGTGTATATTTTTATTTTTTATTCTTATTCGTAAGAAACAAAATTCACAATGTATTTTATTTTTTTCTTTCTTCCCACTCATCAAGTAATGTTTCATCAATGGAGTGAATAGAAATTTTAAGAGCAGAGTCGCAATTGGAATTCTTTCCGTTATTGTAATCAATGAAACAAAATTCACTGTGTGGGGAACTAAAAAGTTTTTATATGAAAAACAGCCCATTTCATTTGTAGAGCATGAAAATTCCAGATTTGAGCCTCCCACTTTATGATCATAAGTATATTCCAGAAGTGCAAGATATTGAAAATTACCAGCAATTGGCCAATACGTGCGGACTTGCCTCGGTATTGATGTTAGCTCGACTGGATAAACATACTGCTCAAGAGGAATTTTTAGAGAAAGTAAGCGAACTTATCTCCCCCCTCATAGAGGTTTGTGATGATTCAACCCGCGAAGATTTGTTCTCCGAGAAGGAATTTCAGTATCAATTTGCTCTGCAATATTTACTCCTAAAATCCCTTTCAAAAGAAGGCTATGATTTTCTTTACGACTTTTTAAGGGAAAAATGCCCCCATATCTTCGAAGATCAAAAAGCAGTACATCTCTATAAACTTGACCAACTCTATAATGGGAAGAAGAAAAATACTTGGCAAAAAAATCTGCATCTTTATGAGGATTATCTATTTAAAAACGGATTAATCTACCCTGGATTTCTTCTAGAACAAATTCAAGAGTATAAAACCGACATAGAGATTAAGATTTTGATGGAACTTTTAGGATATCGATTTTTGCCCGCGAAAACGGGGGATCCCACGGGTGCGATATTTTTTGATGAAAAGAACAGAAAGTCTGAAAGTTTGGAAGAACTGGTATATGCCTATCTCCACCCGGATAGAATGATATTATATGGAAGGGATAACCATTGGCTTGTGATCTCAGGTATGTTTCCCAAGCGTAAAAAAGACTGGAGGGTTGTTCGGGGCCATATTCCTAAAATTATGTTAAATTGGAAAAAATTTTTTATCTATTACAATGATCCTATTCAAGCATTCCAAGATCAAAAAGAGGTCAAAGAAATTGTTCCCGAAGAGAGGTTCTATATCTTTGAATGCAGAAATGAGGATTTGTCCCCCCTTTATGAAAAAATCATCGCGAAAATTCAAGAAGATATCGATAAAGAGGAGCTTGAAACACCCCAAACTAAAAAAGGGGAAAT
>CAZEPC010000301.1:0-2951 GCA_964513765.1 uncultured archaeon | reverse complement strand
TAAGGAAATTAAGGAAATTAAGGAAATTAAGGAAATTAAGGAAATTAAGGAAATTAAGGAAATTGAGGAACCTAAAATTCAAATCCATACCAACGACCCTATTAAAATAAATTTGGAAAGAACTCAAGATTCCATATCTCAGAAGAATGAAACATCCATTGAGAAACCATATGTGGAAGACGATTTTTCAGACATAGACTCTCCAAATTTTGAAAGCATCAATGAATCCGTCCATGAATCTGAGTTGGATAAAGTATTCATACTTGATAAGACCGTCCAAAATGGGAATCCTAAAGAGCTCCCCCGGAAAAAAGAAAGACCGATTAAAAATAAGGGAGAAAAAGAAGACTTTTCCATTAGCGAGGACGAACTTTTTAAGGATTAGCCTTAGCGAAAATGAAAGAGGTATCGATTTGCGGGGATAAAAATAAAGATAAAGGGAAGAAATTATAGTCCGAAATGGTTTTTCCTCCTTATGCAAACCTACATTTTTATATAAGGAGGTCTCCATCTCTTAATTGCCAAGAATCTGTAAAAAGATCATTGGGATGCACTCCGGGAAATTCATCCTTGATCTCAATAAGATCTTTTTTGATGCGCAAAAACCGCTGCCTTTTCATTTTTGGCTCATCCTTGCTGGTTTCTGTGTGAACTCCCACATTCATAAATATATACTTGGTGGTGATTTTAATCCCCAAATTTACGTATCGGCTGGAATACCAATGATCTTCCCAATCATCTACATCCATCACGTATTCCCAATTTTGCCGATGCTGATCTCTACTTATTGCCAGGGCAAGACGTTCTCGTGGATATTGCTCACCAATTTTTTTAGTGGTATTTTCATATGTCCAAAATACATAACTCTCCCCTGAAACAGGATCATTTTCCACATTAAATGCACACCTCGTTGAGATCAATTCGGAAATAGGTCGGGGTTGTCCCCATGTTACTCCTTGATCATATGATTCACTCTCATAAAGCACGCCCAAGTCTGTCCTCATCATTGTTCTTAATGTTCCATTGGGGAGTTCATATACTTTTCCTTCCTGCAGATTAATTCCCCATGTGTCCCAGTCTAACGGTGTAGAAGAGGGAATCCATGTTTTTCCATGATCATCGGAATAGTAGTTCCTCATCCCCCCAAATTTAAGATCCATTTCCTTATATGTTGTGGTAAAAAATATTCTCCCCTCGCTACTTATAAAGAGCTTATTATTCATAGCGGAACCAGAATCTCTGTAGTTTTCTTGAATTTGATGCGATTCTCCCCAAGTGTACCCTCCATTATCAGAGATGGTGGCTATGTCCTTAATATGTCCTTCATCGTTTTTCTCTATTCCCACACATAATAAATCATCATTTGGCAATCGGATTATACTTCTTCCTCCAAAATCCTTTGGAAATTGGTGAAATTTATGCCAATTAATACCATCGTCATTTGATTTGTATAGCGATTCGGATTGTCGTAGAATAAGTGTTCCGTTGGAAAGTTCAACCATATCAAGTTCCTCCTCGGAATTAAATCCTGGATTGTTCGAAATTTTATCAATAAATAATTCCCGAACCCCGTTATTCACATCTCCATCTCCGGAATAGCTCACATTATCAATCAGCATAGAACAATCTTGGGAGAGGAATCCAACTCTGCCATAAGTAATATGAGTACAAAATGTACTTAATATTAATTTGTTATTGATATATAATCCGACAGAGCGACCCACAGCAATGATTTTTACGTTTACCCACGTATTTAAGTTAAATTCATTGTTTTTAGAGCTGAGGGTATGGAGGGGAACTTTGTTAAGTTTTTGTTCATTGATTTCCCACCGGGAAGTTTCAAAATTATATCCTCCCTGTATATTCTCCAATTGTGCATTCCAACGTATTAGAAAATAAAATGAAGCCATTTGACCTGGATCTTTTATTTTAATATCTGCTTGAAATTTTATTGCTTTTCCTAAAACATGTAAAAGACTATAGGCATCTGTGGGAGCAGTTTTGTTGATACGATATACACCATTTTCATCTTCCTTAAAAGTCTTCCAATAATCATAATTTTTCTCCGAATGTTCCATCCAATAATCGGGGTTTTCAAATATATGTTCATCGTTAAAATTATCCGAATATTCATATTTGGTGGAGAAATCCTGCTGAAAATGAAGGGGATAGCTGTTTGCCAAACCTATAATAGGATAAAAAAGCCCTAATAGGCATATTACAATTAATAAGGTTGCTGCTAATTGCCAATTATGGTGCTTAGATTCCATTCTGTCTGGTTGTTTTTCTTTAAAATAGAATTTATTAAGAGCAAATATGATTAAATCAATTATAAATACAATAAGGGCACCAAATATTGCCCCGCTAAAGCAAATTGATACCCAAATATAATCCAACACTGGTTTATATTTTACCTCAAAAATAACATGCGCGTAGAACACACCTAATAATACTATTGTAATTAATTCAATTCCATGGATAAGGTATTTTTTGTTTTTTCCCATCTGTTTTTGAGGATTTAAACTTTTCTTAAGAGAATCTCTAAGGATAAAAAGTATTCCAATTAATGTAATTCCAATTAATAAGCCTTGGATTAATTGGGGGCGGAGAAGTCGATATGAATGATATTGAGTGTTATAATAAAAAGAAAGAATTATGGTGATCAAAATTAATAATATTGCAACTACTTGAAGAAAATTTTGAATTCCATCCATGATTTTTTCTATTTTCTTTCGCATTTAGATTAATCATAACTCTTTTTCCCTTAAAAACCAATTCTATAGGATACTAAGGGGATGCCTCGGAAAAAGGAAATCGTTAATCTAAAAATAAATGGTACTATTTACAAATCAATGATTTTTATGTAATTATTTGTCGATACGTCTATTGATATGTTGGGAAAAATTGCAAATGTGTTCCTCAGTCATGAGAAGATCTTGGGATCATCTTTA
>CAZEPC010000300.1:0-6208 GCA_964513765.1 uncultured archaeon | reverse complement strand
AATTTTAGCTCTTGTTCAATGGGCATATTTGATATTCCCGTTAAATGTTCGGGGATGATAAACTCCACAGAAAATGGGGTCTTATACATGGGATGATCAAAACAAGGAAAAACCTTCCGTGCCTCCCGTTCTTCAAACTGAGTGACGAGAATATACTTCTTCTCCCCTTCATAATAGTAATGGCTTCTATAGAGTCCAAGGAGCTGATCGGTTATCTCGCCTTTGAAATCCACTTCTAAGAGGATAATCCCTTGTTGCTTCTCCTTTAGGTGGAAACTTACCATTTGATGTTCATGATCAAGGTTCACCCGGGGGATTTGGGTCTTGTCCTCTTGAGGAGGGTTTCCAATAATTCTAATCCTCGGCTTTGAAAGCTCCAAATTCAGCTGATTAAGATCAATTCTGTTTTCCGGTTCCGTGAGTTCCATTTTTATCTCAACTGTCCCGGAAAAGGTCCAAGATTGCATATCTGGTTTTAGAATGATATGATAACTATTTGGTTTTATCATTGTACTCAATTGTATTAAATAGTTTAACCAAACCATTTAAGTATTTGGATTAGATTCAATAATTCTACATTCCATAGAATATCCTTTGTTGCGTTCTAATTTCCTTTTCTTTCTGGTGGTTTTGGATTCTTGATTGGACCGGTCCTCCCTTATTCTTTTATGTCGGTGGTCTTTTCTCTGCGATTCAATCAATCTTTATCTCTCAATATGAAGAGGAAATAGAAAATTATAATGGGAATTTCTCGGTGTTTGAAGGATTTTAAAAAACTTTTGAAGATTTTTTCCAGGACCATTTTACAAAGCTTCAAGGAATTTGGTAATGAATAGATAGAAGATGATAATGCTGGGTATATGATATTGTTCTTCCTACTTTCGGGAATTGGATATATTATCTGGTTTGTATTATCTGATTTTATTCTGGGGAAGGAACAAGAGTATTATTGGATTATCATTATTTTTGGAATAATCCCTCAAATCTTGCTTTTAGATTTTATTTTAGGATTTTTTGAGGTTTCTTTAAAGATAAGATCAATGATCGCCCTTTTAACCGTGGTTTTAATCATTCTCCACTTCATATTTCCCGAAAACTTTATCTATATCGGTGTATCTTCGATTAAAATGTTCTCAAATATTGGATTATTTCTAAAAAACTGGCAAAAAAATAATGATAAAAAATCCTTGGGCTTTTCTTTGGGTCTTTTAGCGAATCTGTTTGCATTCTTTCTCCAACCATCGCCTAATGGTATTCTACTCATTTTAGCCGGCTTGATTTGGATATATACCTTTTTGATATTTAAAGCCAACAAATAAAATAATTAAATAATATTTTAGTAGTCTTTTATTTTTTCCTTAATTTTCTCTCTTAATATATATTTAATTGGAACGTAAGATTTTACGGGAGATATGATCCGCCAGAAAAACGGGTTCAGGGTTACGATGATCTAAAGTAATTTCCAAGGTTATTTTTTTTATTAATGAAAGGTTTGTCTTATAACCGGGAGAGATGAAAATGGGTTTAGAAGATTTCCGGGCAACTATTGCATATCCTATGGTCGTGGTTTGATCAAGGATACCTCCTTTTTCGGGGTATATTTCGGTATAATTGCCTTTTTCTCTGGGTATCTGTTTCCAGTTCTCGGGGATATTTCCGTAAAAAGGGGCTTTTGCCGAACCATAGGTTGGCTTTCCTAAAATCAGTCCCAAATGCACAGCCTCTCCGAAGTGTTTTGGGTGGATTATACCGTGCCCATCGGTGATAACCAGATCAAAAGAATTTTCTAACCTCTCAAGTGCTTCCTTCATTAAAGGGACTTCCCGAAATCCCAAAAATCCCGGCCTATAGGGAAATGATATGTCACCACGAAACGTTTTATGTTCGATCATTTCTTTTTTTTCTTTATCCCACAACACACAACATGCTAAACCGTAATCTGGATCCGGATTCTTGGGGTATGAAACATCTACGCCTGCTATAAAGCGAACATTGTCCCTCTCAGCATTTACATTATTCGTTGAGAGACACGAATATAAATTCTTTTTTTGAAATTTTTTTGCCCATTTTTCTTGGATTCTTTCCGCTTCTTCAAAATTTGTGGGCGTGAGCAATTCATGGACCGATTCATCGTGCATTTAGAGCATCCCTTGAAAGAAATATATTTTTTAGGCTTAAAACTTTTTTCAATAGAGGCAAAACAATTTCCTAAATTCCTTTAAATAACATGATTTGGTTGTTGTTAGATCTACAAAGGTTTAAATTTATATTGTCATTTCTATATATTGTCAAAACAACATAGATGAAATCATTTCCTCATCACTTTTTACGTGTTTTGTTGGGGTAAAATAATAAACATTTCATATCAAATAAAATACAACACCGATGTGAATTCTCTTATGTCAAAAATGGGAAAAGACCTCAATATTAAGAAGCAACAACACCTTGACATTCAAAGAAGGGTTGTTGCCCACAAGACTGCCGAATCCTGGGACAATATTCCTCACGTTTCTATTCAATATGAACCAGATATTACCGAATTCTATCAAACCTTCAAGGATGTGAGGGAAAGATACAGGGAAGAATATCCGAATTCACCCAAAATTTCTCTTAACACCGTTCTTTTGAAAGCAATTGCACAAGGCCTTAAAAATGCACCCGAACTCAATGCACTGTTTTCATACTCCAAGAAGTCAAAAACGGGAACCATTAAACAAGTTGATGATGTAAATATCTCCATTCCATATGTGTATGATGGCCATAAAGACATCACACCCGTTATTCCTAAATGTGATAAAAAATCAATTGTACAAATTGCCCAATCCATTAAAAATCTCGGAAAGAGAGTGGATAACACGAATATTACCCAGCTTTTACGGGATACCAGTAAGAAAGAGCGATTAAGTGAACTGAGACACGGAAAATTATCGGTAATTCCCTCCTTATTGAAGGGTTTTTTCGGAAAGCAGAAAGTTCCCCGGTTGAAAGGCAAGGAAAAAAAGGAGTATTATAGTATTCCGGAGGAGGAAAGGCTTACTCCTAAAGACCTGCTTACGGGTTCTGTATTGGTGTCCAATATAGGATCCATTTACCGTGAATTTCGTGGAAGTATCGCGTTATTGGAAATAATTAAACCCCAAACATTCGTGATTGGGATTAGTTCAATGCAAGATAAACCTATGGTCGTAAAGGATGAAGAAGGTGAAAAATCAATAGCGATTAGGAAAATGCTCTCATTTTGCTTAGCTTTCGATCATCGACCTGCCGATTTTGCTCACTTAGTTCCTTTTATGAAATACATGGACAAAGTATTTGCAGATCCCCGATCTTTCTTTGATAAATACTTATTATCTGAGAAAAAGAAATCGGAAAATCAAGCTTCAGCAAAGGGTCAAGAAGAGTCCTCTTTGAAAGTATCCTAAGAATATATTTTTATGTTTTTGTTTATTTTTGCTTTTAATTTTCTTTTTTGGTTATATTATCATTTTATTTCACCATTTTGAACATTTTGAACCATATATTGCACTTTTTGTGGGTTGAAAAAACCAAAAAGAGCAAACCTTTTTTATCAGTTAAGATTTATTCATGTAGATCAGAAGGTTTTTTATGGGCTGATGGACACGAACCGAATTTGTAAGTACGATTCGGAAAACGAAAAAATTGGCTTGAACCTTAGTTTGATCAGAAAAATTTAATAAAGTGTTTAATATGCCAACTGGTACTGTAAAATGGTTTAACCCCAGAAAGGGCTTTGGTTTTATAATCCCTGATGATGGTGGTAATGATGTTTTTGTGCATTATTCTGGAATTGAAGTTACTGAAAATGAATTCGCAACATTGCACGAAAACGAGAAAGTCGAATACGAAACAAGAGAAGGTAAGAAAGGTATTGAAGCTTATGATGTAAAAGTCATCGGCGAAGCCGAACCTGAATTCTAAGTGTTTTGATTGTTAATCTTAACAATTTTAACTCTTTAAAAAATTCAGTTTGTCTTATTCTTGTTTTCGAATTAGAACTGATGTAATGAAGATATGCATGTAATTGCATGTAAGTATATCTATATGTGCATTGACAAGTAATAGGTTCTCTTGAACTTGAACTAAAAGATCTATCTATAAGTAATTGCACCAAAAGTTGTAATCTCTAAAAAATGTACTTACCTATATATACATTGAAATAACTCGTTGCATGCTCCAATCGGCATCTTGCGGTTCCATTTTGGGCCCATTTCGATGTGATTGAGAGTAAAGAGCAACAAGCGTTCTTTAGTACTAATTACGCAATTAGCTATCTGAAAACGTATTTTTTTATTTTATTTATTTATTATTTATCCATTTCCCACTTACATCCCGTAGACAAAAACTGGTCTCAAAATTTGCTTAATATGAGTATTCAATTCTCATATATAGAGCAAAATGTTTTCAACTTCATCCCACTATCCCGATTCAAATCAAAAAAACTTCGCCCTGATTGAATACTCGAGAAAATTAGACCGATCTCATATTCAGAAAGGACCTACGAAGTCATACTTTGAAAAAAGAGATCATTCTAAGGCTTATAAAAATTCCTATGATTATACCAAGAGATCGATTCCCAATTATTTATTTTCAGTTGGGATTATCTTTTCCGCTCTCCTGGGAATATCCAGAATTATTTTTCCAAAGCAAGGTCAATATTCGATGCAAACACATATGATTTCATATTTGGGTGATTTTTACCAAAATCCTTGGGGTTGGTGGATATTTAGTATTTCTCTTGTCTTTTTAGGATTCTCTATTGTTTCATTAGTGGATTTAATCACCCAAAATATAGGAAGGCTAAACCAGAAAAGTGGGATGGTTATGCAAATCTCTGGTAAAATTGCGGGCGTAAGTTTAGCTGTTGTGGGCATTTTTCCGGATTCAGATTTTGACATATTCAATGGATTTCTTAATATCGAAAAAATTCATATTTTGAGTGCCGAGATCTTCTTCATCATGCTATTTGTGTTTGTCTTTAGTTTTGTTCCAGTATTATTACGTATGGACCAAAAACAAAACCCCAACCAAAAACAAAATGTTGAAAACATTAATCTCTCCCAAGCATTTCAAGGTTTTAAAATTTTGTATATTATTTGGATTTTCCTCTTAATCCAAACTTTCCTCACTCTTCCTGATTTTCATAATGCGGGCGGGAAGGTTTTCATGAGAAGTGTTTTCAGTGTGCCTATGTGGGAATGGTCTGTGTTTCTTACTTTTCTCTTTACATTATATGCAATCGGGCTTTATTGTTATTACTTCCGAACCACTATGGATTAGATTGTCTTTTTTTCAAGATTATCATTTCTTTTAAGATTGTCATTTCTTCAAACCAAACCAATTCCTTATTGTATCCCATTTAGGAAAAAGAGCACCTGTCCCTTCTTTGTATTCAAGATATGGATCCCCGAATCTCTTCAGAAGATCTTGTTCCTCATAATGTATCATTATTGGAAGATAAATGATAATGTAGGCGGTTAAAATGATAAATAAAATCATTGAATTCACCATGAGGCCGAGTGCGGGAAAGATCGGAAACTCACCCAAGGATTGAGGGTGTCGAATATAATTGTAAATTCCGCCGTACATTTCAGTCTCTTGTGACGGTTTTGCGGACTCCGATCCTGCATCCTTCATACCTTTGAGCATAATTATTCCTCCCAAGACAATAATTAATCCCCCAGTCAATTGGCTTCTCCATAATCTCTGAAAAATCTGGGAATTCCAACCCTCAATCGGGAACCAATACCATAAAATCGCATTTACCGTTAAAAGAGTTTCAAAAATCATCGCTATGATTCTAAAATAGTAGCATTGTTTCCATGCTTTATTTGGATCCACTGAGATGCTTTCCTCCCTTGTTTTTGGCTGTACACTAAGAATATAGAAATAAGAAAATAGAAATAAACTAACCAAAAGTGAGATAAAATTTATTATTGACCACATAATCTTATTATGAGCCGCTCTGTTATAAAGTTTTTATAGTTGGCTTATCGATTGATATATAGACCTAGTTATGAAAAAGTTAAAACCAAAAGTCTCAATTGTTGGAGCTGGAAATGTTGGGGTTCGTTATGCTTATGCACTCCTTATACGTGGCCTGGCCAGAGAGGTTTTGTTAGTTGACATTGATAAAGAAAGGGCCGAAGGGGAAGTTATGGATTTGGCTCACGGAGCCCCCTACATTAAC
>CAZEPC010000299.1:0-6242 GCA_964513765.1 uncultured archaeon | reverse complement strand
AATCGAAAAAGTGATTACAGAAATACGAACGAGATCATTAGAAAGCATGAAATATAATCTATTTTTGTCGAAATCTAAATTTATTGTGTTCATATTGGCTTGATTTCTATGAAGTTTGTATCATACTCCAGAGAATGGTGGTTATTGGTATATCCATTTCTTTAAGATAATATACACCAGCCAAAAAGAGTTTTAAATTTTTATTAAATTCTTGTTCAACAATGTTTGTGAGGAATTTCACATTATTTATTGAAGAAATAAGATCTTTCAGATCACCCGAAGTTTTACCAAGAAACTCTTCTATCAAAGATGAATTAACATTCTTGGCGACCCTCCGAAGAGACTCACCCAATTTATATTCACGGACAGCATGAAGGAAATTGATATAACCTTGGAAAGTAGAATATTGGGATGCTTCGAGCAGTTCCTCCCATTTTACAGAGGATATGGCGAAATTTAAATGATTTTCTAAGATATAGGGAAAATTGAAATCTTCTTTGGTACCTGGAATATATAAATCCAAAAAACTGGCAATTATACCCAAGTGAGATTGCTTTTTGGTAATCGATTTAGTGGGAATGAAAAACACACGGGGCTTTTGATTTTTATTTTCATATACAAAAAATTGAAAATCGGTATGAGGATAACGATAATAAAAATCTTTACTCTCTGGTAGATTAATACCGAATTCTTTGAGAAAATTGATTTCTTCATCAGAAAGGAATAATCGGGAATTGAAATTCTTTATTATGCTATAAAGTGTTTTCTTATTTGTTTCTGGATCCCCCCTTTGTATTTGAATGGAATGTTTAGATTTTGTGAGATCAAAAGGATCAGTAGGTTGAAAATAAGTTTTACCATCGGCTTGGAACTTTGGAGTGGTTTCGCCCATCATGTCTGAAAGATCGGGAGTATTAGGCTTTGATTTAAACGGTTGAATATTCCCGCTTTTCAAATTATCCGCATCAGAATCTTTAAATTTTAGGGGAGTTGTTTGTGCGTTCTTGAAATCAACATGAGTACCAATTAAAGAACCGCCCCTATCATCAGATTCATCCTCTCCAGATAATGGATCCATCATATCAACTTGATCGGAAACTTCTTGGAGGGAAATCGATTTGTTTTGAGAACCAAAAAGTGTTTCTTTTAAATATTTTACACGATCTTCTTCAATTTTCTCGTTGAGATGTTCGAGTTTTTTACTATATTTTCGGGATGCTTTCTTATCTCCTTGTTCAAAAGAGATCTCATAAAGAATTTCCGTATATACATATTCTTTATTAATTTTGTTTTCCTTATTTGCCCGAACGGACTCTCTTTCTAAAATATCCCGAAGACGGCCGTTAAGTTTATCCAGTTTTTTATAAGTTTTTTTATACATTCTTTGGTGGTTGGCTTCCTTAAAATAATGATTCGCATCCTCCATAACTTCAATCTTTTTAATTATCTCATCCAATGAATTATTTGAAAGATCTTTAGCCTTATCATACTTTTTATCTCCAAGAATTTCATAATATTCTTGTAATCTTGCTTTTGCCCGGTCTTTTTCTTTTTGGGCACGAATTTTTTTGAAAATTTTGAGGGCCATTTGATAATAAAATAAAGCAGTCCTTTCATTATTAGATTCCAGATATTCATCCCCCAAATTTAATTGTTTCTTTCCTAAAGATACACTCCATTCAAGATATTTTTTCTTTGCTGCCTCTTGTTTCGGCGAATGATTAATTCTTTTATAGTCCTTGTAAGCATCTTTTATATTGATGAGTGATTCTCGAATTTCACCCCCCTCGTGAAAGTAATCTGCAGTATCCATTTTGTAGTCCCCGCGAAGTTCGATAATTAAATTCTTAAAATCCAAAATCTTCAATTTAAAATCCCTAATGTCTTGATCTTTTGCGGGTTTTTGAAAGGAATTTCCAATAAGCTGGCATTTTTTTAAATGTTGAATGGATTGAATTAATTTCTTTTCATCATAACTTTCCTTTAGTTTTGAAAGATAATGATATCCTAAATTTAAATTAATTTCTTTTTGTAAAGAGGAAAATTCAATATTTTCTATAGGATTCGAGAAAAAGTGTTGTAATATCATGATAGAGAAATTAAGAATAAGGTATTTTTCATCTGAGTTATCAGTTTTTTGGAGATTTGAAATATATTCCATCCATAGTTCAATGTGATCTTCTAATATTTGTTCCACCCTTTTTTTATCCTCAAATAGAACAGAATGGTCGTCTTTTATATTAGAATAAATTTCGGTTAAAGCCATAAGATAAAGAGTAGCATTGATAAATTTCTTTTTCGGGAGGGATTCTTTCATTAAGGAGGCAGTATTTTTAAAAATGGCTAGCTTATCCAACATTTGAACTATGTTAAGTTAGAAAATCTTATATAAAAAAATTATTGTTTTTCTTTTTCAGTTGATTGATTAGGAGTAATATAAATATTTATTCCACCATCTTCGCGATTGATATCCAAATTTCGATTTTCTTTGGAATTCAAGTCCCTTTCACTATTTGGTTTTTTTTCTCCATTTTCAGTTTCAAAACTATCTTTATCCTCTGGAGAACAAGCCTGCCATAATTGAATTTTTTTTCTATTTGTAAGATGTAAAAGATAGAGTAAAGTTTCCACGATGGTTTTCCTGCTCGGTTCATCAATCATATTGACAAATGGGATTGGATTTTCCCCATTATATTTTGATATAACTCGTGAATACATATTTTCTATACATTCTTCAATTTGTGCCTTTTTATCTTTTGTTTTTTCTAAGATGGTATCAGGAAGTATCTCTGCAGCCAACTCTCCTTCAGAAATCTCTTTCGAGGACTTTTTCTTTTTCTTTTTGGGTTTATTTATTCTATGTTTCAGGGTATTTACCAAAGCCCTTCCAAGATCCGAAAAATCGATTTTTCGATAAACCTTACGAACGGGAGAAGACAGATATCTCATTCCTTCCTTATCTTCTTTAAAAAAGGAATGGGTTGGATTAACTTCATTTATTGTAACACCAGTTTGACTTTCAAATTCCCCAGGAGCCATTTCAAGATCTGCTAGCCCATTTTCCATCATGTAAACATCATTTTCACAACCTTCCCCATTCTGATGAGAAGGCACGAACATATCTTGAAGAAAATCTTGATAATCATCTTCTTCATCTGATAAATTATCAAATTCACCCGGTTCAACATCTTCTTCGGGAGGAACCTCTTCAATTTGAAGTTCATTTTGGGTCTCATGGGATTCCCTCAGAACATGATCGGATTTAGCAGAAAGTATTTTGGAAGTAGAATAGATCATTCTTCCTCCGATCCGGAATCTTTTCTCGGGATTTGGAAACTTTTTTTTCTTGAAGGATTCAATGCTTTTCAATACATCGACATCCCAAGGATTCTCTCTAATTATTTTTTTAACCTCTTTCCTATTAATGCACTTTTCTACATCCAAACAATATTGTTGGGAGAGAACAGAGGGAGAATTAAAACTTTTTCTAATTTTTTTAATTTTTTCTTTTCGTAAGGCACTTAATTTTTGCATTTCCTGTAATTTCTTTTCTTCTTCAATTTCCTCAAGCTTTTTTCTCTCTTCTTCAATTTTTAAAACTTTTGATTCCCTTATCTCTTGAAAATCTACAATTTTTTGTTTTTGATCTACAATTTTTTCAAGGGTGGAAAAGTTTTTTTCTTTTAATTGTTCTAAGTGGTGCGATTTTTTCATATTAGTTAAATCTGAACGTTTAGACATTGAATTTTGGATCTGTTCCCTTCTACCTTTTAAATCACCAGATTTTGAAATAATAGATCGGGGAGAGGATCCTTTTAAGTTTATATTTTTAGATAGTTCAATTGAATGAATATATTCAGAATTTTTATTCAAATCTACACACACCTGTACTATGAAAAATTGACTCAAGTACAATGTAAAATATGACATTTTGATTTTTCATAACCACTATGATCCAGATAATACTCAGAGAATATAATGGACATCTACAAAAATCAATTTGGCATTTTGATCCCAATAAATAAATATAAAAGATAGAAAATCCAAAATATAATTATATAATTAGATCTAACATTATATTAAAACAACACAATAGAGTGATAAATAGTGATAGACTCGAAAGCAATCAAAGCAATAGTAAATAAATTTATGTCTGATGATATGACAAGAGCGGTAATTATATGTGATTCAGAAGGATTACCCATCCAATCCTCATTCAAGGGAGAACAGATTAAAAAAACAGAAGAGATTTCTGCTTATATCACATCTTTAATTTCACGAGCCAAGCAAACAGCGAAAACCCTTAAAGAGGGAAAACTAAATTTTGTAAGATTGGAAACCGAAAAAGGAGAGGTAATGATTGCTCCCCAGGACACCCTTATTCTTATTGTTCTCAGAAAATCAGAGGAATATTAAAACTTTAACTATTCATTAATGACAATTTTTTCTTCGGTTTTGTATCGATCTTTCAATATGAACTCCAATAATTCATATTGAATAACTCTTCATCCATATTTCTTGAAAGTTCTTTTATAATGGAAATCGAATAGCAAAATTTTTATTATAGATAAGAACTATTTTTTATTATGGATAAAAAACTTGCTAAAAAACTGGAAAGTGTGATGAATGCAGTACCAGTCTGCGAGGGATTGATTTATTGTGAATTGGATGGAGAAGTTATCATTGGACAAACGATTACGGAGATGGACCACTCAGCAATCGCTAAAAAAATGGTTGATATTCTTGAAAGTGATTTAAGTGCAGCAAATAAAGGAGATATAAAGGACGCCTCCATAGAGCTCGAGGAGGGAGCACTTGTTGGTGTTTTAGGTGATGATAACTTTGTCATAGGCATATTAGGCGATGATGGGCTTTCATCGAAGGGATTATTACGAAAACAACTTCAAAATTTAATGAATTCCGAATAGAGATTTTGGCTTTAATAAACTAAATTTAAGCCTTTTTTACTATAATTTTATTCCAAATGGTTAATATTGGGAATTATTTTCTCAGAGCGATATCATATAGTTGAAAATTAAAAAGTTCAGATTAAAATTAGAACTAAAAACCAATAAAAAAGTTTGTTAAAAAAACGGTAAAGAAATTAATCTTCTTTCTTTTTGGCGATCAAATCATCCAAACTAACTCCTTCTTCAGATTCCTTTTCTTCATCCCCAGAAGCCTTCTTCTTTCTCTTGAGCTCAGAGACTTTAACATATTTACCTTTTCTCTTGGATTTCCGCTTTTTCTTTGAAACACTTTCATCATCTGGGATTTTATTTATCTCATAATATTTTTCCCTGATATATTTAATTGAGAAAACCCAAAATAGGATTAAAGCTGTAAAGAATATAATTAAGGAAATAGTATTATAAACTTTTTCTTGATTTATTCTCAAAACATTGGTGGAATAACTTTCTTCATAAATGAATGAATCTCCTTGTTCAACTACATCTGAAGAAAATTTCAGAGTGAAGTTTGCATTATTTTTGTTATAATTATCTTGCTCAAAAACTAAACTATAACTTAAAGATTCACCTGGATTGATTTCATCATTAGTATCATAGGGATTCAAGGTAAGATTTCTTATTTTTCCACTGAATTGTGTATTGGATAAAATAAGAGAATAATTTGTTAAAGTACTATTTCCCTCATTTGAAATTTTTACCTTAATTATATTTTTGAAACCAACAACCAATTTACTAATTGAGAACGACATACTCACTGAATTATTGACGTTATTAAGATTTATCCCAATAGATGAGTTAGAGGCTAAAACATCAGAGTTTCCCAAAAATTGGGCTTGAATCTGAAATTTGTCGGTAAGATTGGCAATCTTATTAAGATCAAAATCAATATTGAATTTACCTTGGGAATCAGTTCCTGGATTATCCACAGTTTTAGATGATAATTCTTTCCATTTCCCATAAACACTATTATTATATGTTCTATATTTAAAGGAAAGGGGACTCGAACTGATGGATTTTTCATAGGTATTAATAATTTTTCCAGTTAAATTGATAGTTGATGTTCTATTCACTAAGTTTTGTTCTACCTTGAAATCGCTAAACTTAGAAGTTTGTTTCTCATATTTTGAGATATTGGACTCAATATTCATTGTTTGGTAGTATTGATTAAAAACTTGTGCGAAATAATGGTATTTGGCAGGTAAATCTAATGAATTATAATCAAAACTTCCAATAAAATAGGAGCCAATTCGATTTTTATAAGTTCTCAAAGAA
>CAZEPC010000298.1:1425-6250 GCA_964513765.1 uncultured archaeon | reverse complement strand
GGACTTGGGCCGATTATCTCATCATGACCGATGAGTATATGGATGCTTTACATCACAAGAAGAGAAACCGGCTCAATCGGATTATCGCAATCGCTGGCAATAAAGGCGTAAAACAGCGGATTATCGATGCTGAAACTCCTGGTGGCCAAAGGTTGGATGAGTTTGGGGGTATTGCTTGTTTTTTGGAAATTGATCGCCGATTTGAGATGATTTAATGGTTTGAAATCTTTCAGTTGAGAAAGATTGGTTTGGATCTTACTTCTTTTTACAGTATAGCTGCCCGGAAGCATACACTATTCTCATCGGAAGTCCTTTTTTGTCGGCTTTGATCTCGCTATTCGGATGTACTGTTCTCATATTTTTGGGGTTTGTGTGTATTAAATAAGACGCGATGGCGAGGATCCAAGCATCAAATATATCATCTGTGGCTAAATCCCAACCCTTGTCCGTTAAATCTTTTTTTATATGGTTTAAGTTGGGAATGGGTCTTATTCCAATTCTTTTTGACCAATTTTCAATAACTTTCATCCGTTCTGCTTTGCCCTTCTTTTTGGCTTTATTGTATTGCATGGGTTTTTTCCCGTTTAATGCCCAAAATACGATTTCAGGATGACTTTCCTTGATTATTTCATTCTTTTCTGGATATTTTTGGAGAAAGCGGTCCAGTTCCCGTATTTTATCGGAAATATTCCAGGATTGTTTGGAGAGCCCCTTTCCCAGCAGTTTTTTATTTAATTCGTTTGCAGCTGAATATTTCTCCATATATAATGCCTCTCTACAAGGGGGATTAAAAATGCTGGATGAGCGGGGCCATTTTAATTTCTTCCGTGCTTCAATATCACAAGGGCGGGTAAAGAATTCATTTTTTCCCCCAGAATTTCTTTCTCCAGAGAGCATTCCAATAGGAATGTCAATAAGGAGGAGGTCGATATCCTTGATTGCGGTCATAAGATTTTTGATTGTGGGAAATACTTGAAATGAAAACCTCATTTCTTGTACATTCGGTGGCTTTTCTGTCGAAACCACAGTCCATCCCGAAGGACATCCATCAACCCCCAATATTTTACCCATACTTTCTTTTATTCATTTTTCTTATAATATTTTTCTCTTCTTTCCAAATGCTTAAAAGCTAAAAGAAAGAGTATCATATATGACCGATTTAAATACAATTTCAATTATCATTGAGATCATATTCCTCTGTATCTCGCTTTTCATACTTGCTCTTATATTTAAAAAATACAGAGAACGCCGAGTGTATATTACAAAACTTTTGATGTATATCTTTTTATATCTCATTCTTGCGTTGTTTTTTATTCTCCTCTCCAGAATGACGTACTATAGGTACAATGTGGAGCAAATGGATCAAACCTCTATTGAGGGATGGATTATGTTCCGAATTGGCTTTTATCGGCCCGCCTTTATATTTGTGGTATTGGCGGGATATTATTCTTTCTTGTTTAAGGAGAATGTGTTCTCCAAGGAAGTTAATGAAACTCAAAAGAAAACCCTTCAAGTTAGTGGGCTCTTGATTATTATCTACCAAATTATCTTCTTTGACTTCAATCAACCAATTTACGATGTCATTGCATTTTTGTTGATTTTTCTCTATTTTAACGCGGTGTACATCCCCTTTATGATTGCTTCATACAAGCTCTATGTGAAATTATCCGAAGTAAAATATAAGAAGGCCATCCTCTCACTGACTTTTATGAGTATTTCCTTTACTTTGGTCTTTCTCTTCTTTTTATTGGACAGAGTGGTTATTTTTCTGGGTGGAGATAATTTTTCGGTATTCTATTTCTTAGGGGAGTTTGCCGTTTTATCGGGTTTATTATTCGGATATTTTGGCTATATTCGGCCAGGTGAAAAAAAAAGAGGGAATAAATGAGGTTGTTGATGGCCGGGATTTAAGCGATAGATTGAAAGATTATTTCCAAGGATAATCGTTCAATTTTTTACTTTTTTATTCCCTTCTAATTTCCCCATTTTTGTATTCGGGAAAAGATTTCATTCAGAAACCAGAACTTAATATATTAGAAATTCTAAATACTAGCTCATATTGACCAAAAAGAACATTCAACAAGAAGATATTGAAAATATCTCCAAAGAGGAACTCTGGGAACAAATTGGATTCCATAAACCCCTAGCCGGTTTTTGGTATAATATGCTATTCAATATTATTAATCTTATAATTGGATTTGTTTTAAGTGGCTTGTATTTATCATTCTTTATGCCCTTTCCTGAATCAAAAGGATATCAAGGGATTGCGGGGGGAATATTTGGTGTCTTTGTGACTATTTTTAACTTGGGAACCGCTAATTGCATCAATCGTTTTGTGGCAGAGGCTCGAATTAAAGATATTAAACTCATGGTCCATTATATTCAATATTTTATCTGGTACCAGATGATCACCGGTTTAATTCAACTTACCGCTTTCTCCATTTTTGCGATATTCTATGCCAGTGAGACAGATATCGCCTATGCGGTTTGGATCCTTTTGATTTATTCATGTTTTGAGTATCCTGGCATGTTAAACATTTTTCATAGTGTGCTCGGCTCCCTCCAACATTATCATCAACAAGCAGTAGTCGGGTTTCTCTCTTCCCAAATTATCGAAAGAATAACGGGTTGGTTATTTTTGTGGTTGGGGAAAATATACGGTCAAGCCCATCCCGAGGTTGGTGTTATTATGGGAGTTGCCTTTGGTGGGATGATTGGCATGTATATTGATAACTTTTTTGGAATGTTGCTTGCTGCGATATTTTTCAATAAAGGTTTGAAAAATGAGGGGATAAACGCTAAGATGTGTTTCGGCGTAGACTTCACATGGCAAGAGGTTAAACCCGTTTTTATTTTTGGTTTAAAAACTGGCCTACCTGCGGTGTTGTCTTCTTTTGTAGGATGGTATGTTTATCAATTGAAACTCCAAGAAATCGCCCAATTCACCACCTTCTCCGCTTTAGTTGGGAATTTAGGGCCCTTGCTCTGGATAATATCCACTTCCAACCCCGCAGTTCAGCCGTTGTATACGGAATCATATCTCAATGGTAAAAAGGAGTTGACCCGGTTCTATATCGCGGAATCTTGGAGATTTACCTCTATGTTGGTGGGATTTTTCCTCACAATCTTTATTCCGGTTATTATGGTTTTGGCCGATGCGTTTCATGCATTGGATTTAATTCATTATCTTCCTCTTATTCCATTCATCTATCCTTTTGTGATTAAAATGGTCATTGATATGTACGTTGATGAGATAGGGCAAATTATTTACGGGGCAAACCGGGCTACCTATATGATGGTCACGAATATCATTTCTAATCTTTTAAATCTGGGATTTTTTGTTCTAATTCTCAAAGTATTTCAAATTCAATCGATAGGCTTGAATGGGATAATATTCATTATGATTTGGGCGGGCTCGATGGTGAATTATTTATTTGTCTTTATCGGGGCTTATTACATTCAGAAAACAATTATTAAACTCAGAGTAAATGTGTGGCCGACCTTGGGGGCACCTCTTTTATCTCTTGGCATTGTTCTATTGATAAATATCATCCTTAAACGATTAATATATGATCAAATTCTTCAATCCAATGGCTTTTTCTTCGCCTCGATCCCAGCGATTATAATTATCTTTTTTATGGGGGCTTTTGTCTATTTTCCTTTAACTGCCGTATTAGGTGGTTGGGATGAGGGTAATTATCGTGATTTTAGAAAGTGCGTGAAAATGTCAGGCCCCAGTAAATTTCTTGTGGCTCCCATTTTCAAGGTGGTGAAATTTTTTGGGAAAAAATCACCTCTATATAACCGTTTTAAATATAATAGAACAGAGGCGGAAGAAGAAGCCGTGGAATTGATGGAAATGAAACAAAGGGGAGAATTTGAATTAAAAAGCTAGGGTATCCAACATTAATTCCATAAATTCTTCCGATTTTATATGAAGAAGCCAATTGACCCAAGAGTTCCGATCTTGATTTTTTCCCCAGTTTTCTTGATTAATTCTCGTTTTTAGGAGGGGATTGAATCTGAAATTAGAGAATATTCTTTTTTTTGGAAAGGGAATATGGGCGGGTACATTTATCCCCTTAAACAAATCAGGATTTATGATGTAAGCAATTGCGGTGGGATCAAAGGGAAAAAAGCCCCCTTTTTGCGGCGGAAATGATGATATGCGATTTAAAATGAGCCAGCCACGAATTTTCTTAATTAAAAAAGCCATTTTTTTCCCCTTTGAAAGATCAGATTTCTTGATTGCCTCTTGAAGTTCGGAATTTAGGGTTATATAATGTTCATCCTTAAATTTTTGAGCTTGACATACTTCTAAACCGCAAATAGTGGTTTTTATTTGTTGTTGCAAAACGAAATTGACCGATTTAGGATCACAAGCAAAATTAAATTCCCACCCGTTCATTTTCCCGCCCATGATTATGAGCTCTTCAATGTATTTTTTAACCCCCGGATAATAATAAAACAACAAGGCTATGTTGGTTAAGGGGCCAATCGGGACCAGAATAATTTTTTGATCGAAACCTTGATCTTTGATAAAGGATGCTAGTTGGGATAGCCCTTTTATTTTTGCTTTCTGTGTCCATTGTTCGGCCGATGATGCCCCAAAAAATAGTTTGGGCTTTTTTTTATCAGGAGAACCGAATATATTTAATAGTTCCTTGAGATTGTTTTTAACCTTCGATAACGAGGTATTGCCAAAAACGGCAGAAAGAGCAGCAGAAAAAAGAGCAGAGTCAGCCCAAAGAGCAGCGTCCCAGACAGCAACAAGCTGAAAAACAGCCTTCACAGGAGCTTTCAAAGGATGAGGCCGAGCGTCTGC
>CAZEPC010000298.1:0-1415 GCA_964513765.1 uncultured archaeon | reverse complement strand
GGACTTCTATTTCAGGATAGTTAACTGCCATAATATTTGCCAAGCCGTCATCTACATCTCTTGCGAACTCTCCAGTCGCTAGGTCGGTGTCAATAATGATTTTTTTTCTCATGGAACCCCAAATTAAAAATGAATAGAAAGAAAAAATGTAATGTTATTAAATTTTTGATTAGATGAAAGTTATTTATAGGTTCCATGTATTACAGATTTCAAATTACAAAGCTCTTTCAATTTGGGCAATCTTTTGAAATATAATCTCTAATCTTCGATTTCGATTGCACCTTCTGGACACCCACTTTCGCAGGCTCTGCAGCCAATGCATTCTTCTTCAGCTATTACCGTGATTTTGCCGTCTTCAATATCTCCGTAGACATCAGCAGGACATACAGCCTTACAATCACCGCATCCAACGCATAAATCATAATCAATTATTACTTTTGGCATAATAAAAAAAATACACAATCAAATAAATATTTTAACTTCTTCTCTTTGCTGGCTTTAACTCCATTCTATAAAAGGATTGACAAAAACCGAAAATTATAATATTGTCTTTTGTCGGTTAATTTTTCAAATGAATTAACAATTCACACAAGCCCCCTTTTTTTCTAATCCTGTTAATTTCCATCCATCTCCGATAATACGTGAAATTGAGGGAATATTAAATTGTTTTAATAAAAATGAACCATGTAAGTTTCGTTTAATGTGTATTTCTTGTAAGATCTCGGGAGTATTTCGGACAATGATCGTTGCACGTAGGCGTCTTTCAACAGAATCAATAGATTTTGGACCTCGCAATCTTATTAACGACTGAAGCACACTATTTATATTCTCTGCGATATTATTCTGAATTGATTTACGGCAGTAAATCTCGAAGGCTCTGTTTAGGCCGGTACGAACTGTTCCTAAACATCCTTTACTTACTTTTAATGTTTTCCGATAGGGGTTTACATCCATATATCCTCTTTTCCCCCTGGTAAAAACCGCGAATAATCCCTTTCTTCCTCTTTTCTTCTTTTTAGTGGACTTTTTCTTTTTCTTTCCTTGTCCATTTTTGACCCCTTTTGGTCGCCCCACAGGTTTAGATGGGGGCTTATTTATGAGTTTCTTTATCACTTTATAATAGTATTCTTTTCTTTTCTTCTTAGTGAACACGTCAGTTTTCACACCAATATCTGTGGTTATTCTTTCGGTATCTGTATAGGTGAAGTGACGGATCACTGCCTTATCATAGGGCTTTTTATGTTTATGAATCAAAAGTGTGATTTTTCGACATAAGTTTTTAACCATAGCTTGGGTGGCGCCCCATGCATCGGCAGAAATAAAGTTTATGCGCTTTTTCGTGTTTTTTTCTGCTTCATCGAATACCTCTCGCATATCTTTTTCCTTGCGGGTTTTCGAAACCTTGAGTCCGAGTG
>CAZEPC010000297.1:0-6284 GCA_964513765.1 uncultured archaeon | reverse complement strand
AAGTCTGTACTGAAATTCCTCGAAATGCTGGTATATCGCAAAGGTATTGGGGATGATTTTGCAAATGGAACCAAATTTGTAGAGAAAAAATATGACCTCCAAGATTTTGCCATGCATGTAAAAGGATTAGATTTTGCCGGATATGATCCGCGGCAATTTAGAGGTTTTACCTTGAGTTATGGAGTGTCTCCCGAAGGTCCCACCCATCTCCGTTCGAATTATCAAGGTATTGAAAAGAATATGCCCTATGAGCAGAGATTGAGTTATGAGGGAAAAGCTGAACCCATGATAGAACAAGAGGATAAGCTAGCCCTTTTGGATTCTTTTATTTTATGCAAATTTGTGCGATTTGGCATCGATTGGGAATTACTCGTAGATACCTACAATATAATATTTAATGAATCGATTAATAAAAGGGGCCTCATGGAAATTGCGGACAATATTGTGACGATGAGCAGGGTATTTAATGTAAGGGAAGGATTCACAAGGGATGATGATTATATGCCGAAAAGAGCATATAGAGAGTATTTAGAAGCTCCAGATGGAAAGAAAACCAAGTTAGACTGGGAAAAATACGATAAGATGTTGGATGAATATTATGAATTACGAAATTGGGATGAAAATGGAATCCCCAAGAGAATAAAAAAAAAATCCAAAGACTTCTAAAAACTCATATGAACAATAGGTTTTAAAACGCTCTCGAATTAAAAAACACAGAGTGGAAAAAATGGATGTAAGAGAACGAGTTATTAAAGCATTAGCCCATAAAGACGGAGAACTTCCGGACAGGGTTCCAACTTTTGTAGAAGGAATGATGGGTCATTTTAAACGGAAATGCGATGAGAAATACGGGAAAAAATTGGACGATAAAATAATAGATAAAGCAATTGGAACAATAGGTTTTAATTGGATTTGGTCCTTTTTCTTTCAATTTGATTCACAATGGCTCCATTCCAGCCCTGTCAAAATGAAGCCGCTCAGCATTGATATAAATGCAATCGATTTGGGAGAAAAGAATTTACGTTTGAGTAGATTCGGGGGGATATCCCAAAAAACCACCGATCGATACACGGGAGAGGCTTGGGGCTATATTGACGGATATCTAAATAGCAAGGAGAAATGGGAAGAATGGATCGATGCAGGATACTTTGATTATGAGGTGTCTAATGAATGGATACGACATTGGGAAAAGACTTATCCGAAAGTGCTCGAAGAGGGACTTATGTTGATCCCTGTGGATACAATTTTCGAGAAAGTAAGAGAGGCGTTCTCTTTTAGCCGATTTGCTTATTTTTTGCGGAAAGATCGGCCTTTTATGGAAAAATTAACGGATAAAATTTTCGAAATTGGAATGGAATTTGTGAAGGGCGTGTGTGATGCTGGGTTTGAAGTTATTACATTGGCCGATGACACCGCTTACAAGAACCGGGTGATGTATTCACCGAAGATTTTCGAGGAAATGGTTGCCCCCCACTATCGGGAGCTCAATGATTATTTACATAAGCGGGGATTGCTAAGTTTTTATCATTCTGATGGGTATACAGAGCCCTATTTTAACGGTTTGATCAATATAGCCGATTTTGATGGAATTCAAAGCCTAGAGCCCGCTGCCGGGATGGACTTAGGGCATTTAAAAGAAAAATGGGGTGACGAGGTGACCCTTATAGGAAACTTGGATTGCAGCAGATTATTGCCCTTTGGATCAGCTCAAGATGTAGTTAAAGCCACGAAGAAATGCCTTAATGATGGCATGGAGGGCGGAGGATACATATGCGGGCCCACCACCGACATCATTGATTCCATTAAACCGGAAAACATTAAAGCGATGGTCGAGACCGTCCATAAATACGGAAAATACGATTGAAGGAAAGAACTCAATATTTCTCTCTAATCCACCAACAAACTAAAATATAAGATGGCGTAATAATATTTTTTCTCTTCTCTTTCTCTTAAGAGCGATATTTTTTTGAAAAACGGGAGAAAGAGTGCTTTTTGTGAACTTTTATGAACTCAAAATTCTTTTTATGAGTATGAAACAAGAAAACATAGAACATCAAGAAGAGCCGCAGATTGATTATTCTCATTGGAAAGATTGGTATTTAGGCATTCAATCGATATTCTATTTTGCACAAGGGGCCGCATTTACCGGAGTTATTCTCATCCCAGTATTCCTCCAAAATCAGCTGGGATTAACCGCGGAGGATGCAATTGGTGCTCAATCTATGATTATGATCCCTTGGTATATTAAGATCATTTTTGGGTTGACCTCAGACAATTATCCCATAGGAAGATTTGGAAGAAGAAAACCATATATATTGATAGCGGGAATTATGGGGGTAGTTGGATGGTTTGTTTTTGGAAATTTAAGTAAATATTCCAGTGCAGTGATAATCACGGGAATTTTGATGACAGGGAGTGTCGCAGTAGCCGATACAGTTTTTGATTCCTTGGGAGTTGATATTGTGCCACCTCACCGAAGAGGACATCTACAAGGATTTGGATGGGGTTTCCGTGGATTGGGCGGCGCTTTATCGGGCTATTTATTGGGAGTCATCATTAGCGATCTGGGATGGTCTCGTGCGTATATGATTTTGGGCGGACTTATGACGCTTGGTTGTTTTGCAACACTCCTAGTTTATGAACCAAAAACCATTGCTGGTAGAGAAATAGATAAGATCAGTTTTGCCGACTTGAAAAATGAATTTAAAAAACCAAATACCTGGCTTATCTCACTCTTCAATATATTGGGAGGAATTGGAATTGGGATCATCATGGTCATCTCCACCTATCTTAACGATGAGTTTGGGATTGAGATCGAGGGCCTTGGTCTGGGAGTGAGCTATTTCGCCATTGGACAATTTGCGGGAGCATTGGTGATAGGATATTTGGGGCAAAAATTTCCCCTAAAGATTGTTTTAACCAGCACGGTTTTAGCCTACGTGGGATTAATTGCGGGACTTTTAGGGCTTGATTTTACCAGTCAAGATCGCCTTTTTGCGGTGATTGGAATTTTGGGGGCTATCAACGGGGGATTTGAGGCAACCCAGATGAGAATCTCGATGGAATTTTCGGTGGGTCCCCTTTCAGGCACCATGTATGGGTGGTACAACAGTATGAGTAATTTAGCACAAACTGGAATTGGAGCTGTGATTATAGCACAAGTTGCGGTGGCGACCGGATCCTATCCTATTGGGATGCAAATATCCAGCATATTCTTGCTCCTCACATTGATTCCAGGTTTTAAGGCAATTAAGAAGATACCTGTAGAACTTCAAAAATCATAAGAAATACCTCCAGGAAGTTTTAACCCTGTTTCAGTAAATGGGAGAGGTATTCCAGGCTTTTTAACGAAACATCCTTTTTGTTTTTTAGACAATGGGTTTCCAGGCTAAAATAACCCTTATAATCATAATTGAGTGCTTGGGAAATAAGGGATTCATAATCAATTTTGCCCTCCCCCACCACACCAAAATTAGACCCGATGATGGGGATTCGGCCAACTGGATCTTTGATATGCATATATCCGACCATTTCATTTTCATAGAAGATCCTATAGTCCTCTGGCACCACTCCATCTTTTGCAGAATAAAAATTACCCGGATCCAAGTTCAGTTTTAAGGCAGGTGAATCAATTTCTTTTAATATTTTAAAAGTATTCTCGATATTATCGGCAAAGCATACGTGTTCATTTTCCAACATAAGTATTTTACCTTTCTGTTCGGCCTTTTTCGCATATTTCCGAATATATTTTTTCATTTTATCCCAATTTTTCTGTTTGCTACTCCGAACACCGAATTTAAAGAAATTGAAAACACGAATGATATCCGTTCCAAGAATATCGGAGATCTCCACAATCCGGTCGAAAAGAGATAAATTATACTCGGGATTGAGCGTAAAATTTTTCTTTTTGTGAAATATATCAAAAAGAGAGCCAGGTAGAAGCGATTTCCCGAAAGGACCAGAGACCATCGAAATTCCCATTTCATATTTTTTAAGTAGGGCATTCATTTTTTGCAAATCTTCATCTTCAAATAAAGCAATGTTCTTCCCCCATACCCCCCGGACTTCCACATCTTTAATTCCGAATCCTTGAGCAATTTGCAATACTTCTTCAAAATCTTGAGATATTTCGTCCGTTATAATTGACAATTTAGAACCCATTTTAACCCCTTTAATGAACTTTTGATAATTTAATCTAAATAATGATAACACAATAAAAAATACACAACAAAAAAAAGAATTTATTGTTGCTTACTATAAACAAGTTAATCCTTTGAACTACCAAAAATTAAGCCTAATACACCGCCAGCTGCGCTTGTAATCCATCCATAACCCATGCGCATATAACTATTAATGAGGCCATCTGAGGTATACCAAAACCAGTCTCCCCCAGACACAAAATCTGCCACATTCATAATTAGATCATTGCTTGCAATTGCGTAAACAAACAAACCACACCCAGCTAAGACCAAAATCGAGCCTAACATACATGCAGCACGGTTCCGTGTTATCAATAGCAATCCACCTACCGCAGCTAAGATTCCCGGCAACATATCAATAATTTCTTCGGCAAAATAAGTCTCTTCTAGAGAATAAGACCCAATATTCCCGCCGCCACCACCAAAAGCATTTAGATAAAGTTGGGATGTTCCTACCCCAGCATTATACCACGCCATTTCGCCAATGAACATACTTAAAATGGTGCCAACAAGAACGATCAATCCAGCTAATACAGCTCCACCACGTTCCATAAGAACAATATGGAAAATTTCCATAAAAATTTATTGCATCATATCAAAAGCATCAAATAAAACAAAATCCAAGTAATAATGAAAGTGAACATTATGAATCCCCGGCAACGAGTGCTTAAAGTAATGCAAAACGAGGAACCTGATAAAATACCTGTGTTAGTAAGAGCCATGGCCCAAAAATTACGATATGAATATGCAGAAAAATACGAAATTAACCCAGAAAATGAAATTTTCTTTTGGAGAGATCTTACTCCTTTGATATCAATGGGAATAGATGCATTCGATTTCTCATTGCCAATAAAAAAACCAAAAGCCAGCAATTTACCCGAACTTAAAAAGGGGCAAAAAATCGACGCCTTTGGGAGAATATCAGAGAAAGGGGCCTACACGCAGGGATTTTTAACAAATGAAGAAAGGTTAGAAAGTTTTCCTGACCCTAAAATGGCGAGTGAAGAGGACCCTACACATTTTAAAAAGATGTCAAATATGGCCGGCGATAAGATCGCTCCTTTTTGTAGTTTGAGAGGCTTTTTTGAACTGACTTGGGAGGGAATGGGCTTACGGGCATTTGGAAAAGCACAAAGAAAGAATATTGGTTTTATCGTGAAAGTCATAGATCGGATTCAAAAAATAACCGAAACTCAACTTAAGTTGGCTCTCGAACAAGGGATCGAGCTATTTTCCTTGACGGACGACATGGGATTTAAATCCGGGCTGATCACGCGGTTATCATTTTATCAAAAACATATCTTCCCCCGATATAAAAAATTGATAGATATAATCCATAAAAAAGGCGGATTGGTGTATCTCCATTCCGAAGGAAAAATCACGGAAGCAATGCCCTCCATAATTGATGCGGGATTCGACGGAGTGCAAGCTCTCACGGAGATGGATGGAATCAATTTAGAGAAGATAAAGAATAAATTTGGAAGTAAAATTGCCTTCTTAGGGACTTTTGCCCACTCTCCCATGTTGGATATGTGGGACGAACAACGAATTCGAAAAAAGATTAGGTATAATTTCCGGGTAGCAGGTAAAGGGGGAGGGTTGATGATGGGGCCATCTGCAATGATCGATAAAGGATGTGATTTAAAGAAAGTCCTCATTATGATTGATGCGATTCATAATTGCACGTATTAACTCTTATAGGCCGTATAACTTCTAATGATTAAGTAAAGGCGTTAAAATATGAATATAAAACAGATCCAGTATCAAAAAAAGATCCCAATTAAATATAACGTAGATATTGCCGTGTTTGGTGGCGGAATAGCGGGAATAGGAGCAGCATGTACTGCTGCTAAGAAGGGGCATTCCGTTCTCTTGGTAGAAAGATTGGGGTGGTTGGGAGGAAATGGGACAAGCGGGGGAGTAAGAGGGTTTTGCGGGGAAACATCTCGGCAAGGGGAGATTTTTCAAGAAATAATCGATCATCTCAAAGAATTTAATGCAATCGAACCCCATTTTTTTGCACGGAATGTATTTTTTAAGGGAAGAAAATACTATTTCAGTTTCTTCAAAATATACTGTTAGCCC
>CAZEPC010000296.1:0-6306 GCA_964513765.1 uncultured archaeon | reverse complement strand
GTAATTTACGCCCTGTCGATAGGAATTACTTGGAGGCACTAGGTAAAAAGGATTTGGTCTATTTTTTATATAAGTTAAAAAAATCCCACGTGGACAGATCTTTCCACAGGCATCTTTATTATAGGCTTGGATTAATGGAAAAGGAGGATTTAATTGAGGGAATCCTTGCTTTACATTGAAAAAATAATAGGTTTCTCTCTACATCCATCACCGCAAGCCCTTGGCTCAAGAAAGCAAGGAGTTCTACCACAAACAACACGTGCTGTTTTTTCAACCCGTGAATCTCACTCCAAAACGCATGGAATTATTGGAAGAACTATTAAATTCCCACCCTGCGCTGCGAAAATATCGGAAAATGACCCTCTCGATGGGCGAGATATCACGATTGGCGCCCGAAAAAATTGACGGGCACAGGATAGACTCTCTTTCCCCGAGTCTCGAATACACCAAAAAATTAAACACCGCGATTAAAACCATCAAAAGCCATAGAGAAAAGATCTTGCGTTTCGTGGACGTCTTTAAGTCAAATCCAGAACTTTCGCGAGCCCAGAGGGCCAACATGGAATACTATAATCGCGATTTTAAAGAGGTTTTTGCTTCGGGAAGCAATTTACTCAAAAAAGAACGTTTATTGGGGCGCTTCAAAGCCCAATTTTCTGGTAAAGTTGAATTTCATTTGAACAAGGGGGTATCTGCAAGCTAATACAAAAAATATAACAATTAACCGAAAAAGCTTAAAACAAAAAAAATAAATGTCTTGGAAATCTCCGATTTCTTTTCTTATTTCGTGAATTTAATCAAGGACTTTCGGAACTTTGGGGGATGTTCATATCCCAAAAGGTTCATAAAGGTCGCAATCACATTTGAGATCCCCGGGGTGTCAATATCCGAGGTATCAATTTTATATTCGCCTTGATATTGACTATCAAGAATCATAAAAGGTACGGGATTACAAGAGTGCTTGGTGACAGATCCTCCTTCTTCTTCGAGCATTTCCTCACAATTACCATGGTCGGCGGTAATAACTACTAATCCGTTCAAACTTAATGCTTTTTCCACAACCTTTCCCAAGCATTCATCTAAAACCTCCATTGCTTTAATCCCAGACTCGATATTCCCTGTGTGGCCGACCATATCTCCGTTTGCATAGTTGCATCGAATATATTTGTACTCGTTTGTATCCATAATTTCCAAAAGTCTGTCCGTAACCACATCTGCCTTCATTGCAGGATTATCTTCCGTTAATTCATTCGGGAGAGATTTGATCTCCTCATAGAGTTCTATTTTGGGGTCGATATAACCCGTTCTATTTCCATTCCAGAAATAGGTAACATGACCAAATTTATGGGTTTCTGCAATCGCGAAAGTTGAGACTCCCGTTGCGGAAAGGTATTGGGCGGATGTATCCTCGAACTCTAATGGCGGAACTAAATAGTTTGGTGGGATCATTTCCTCATCATCATATAAACATAAGCCCACATAATTAACGTTCGGCCTCTGTCCCCGATCAAAAGGATTGAAGTCTTCTAATACAAATGCTTTGGAGATTTCTATTGCTCTATCTCCTCGATAATTAAAGTTAACTACTGCATCTCCATTTTCCATCTTTCCTATGGGCTCACCATCTTCATCCACAATCACAAAGGCGGGATGGTATTGGTCTTCTTTAAGGTTGAACACCTTTCTCCCAGTCTCTATTGCCTCTTTTGCGGATTTAAAGTACCCCGGATATCCTTTATCGATGTCTTCCTCAACTACATGACCTTTTGCATGGGCTTCATAACCCCTGCGGACAATTTCCCAATCTGATTCATAGCGATCCATGGTGACATGCATTCTGCCTCCACCCGATGCGATCTTTGCAGTACATCCGTATTCATTTGATAATTCCTCTAATTTTTCGTTCAAGCTTTTGATATACTTGAGGGCGGAAAGTGGTGGTACATCTCTCCCGTCTAAAAGAGTATGGATATATAATTTCGGAACGCCTTCTTTGGCTGCACCTTCTAATATCCCAAAAAGCTGATCAATATGAGAATGAACATTTCCGTCGGAGAGTAAACCGATAAAATGTGCGGCTTTATCGTTTTCTGCTGCCTTCCCAACGGTTTTTTTCCAGGCATCATTTTCAAAAAGTTTTCCCGTTTCAATGGCATCTATAACTCTTTTTGCACCTTGGGCGTAGACTCTCCCCGATCCCAGCGCGTTGTGGCCTACCTCACTGTTACCCATATCCTGATCCGATGGAAGTCCTACTGCGGTACCATGGGCCTTTAACTGGGTATAGAGGCCGTTCTTCTCGCATTCTTTTGTCCATTTATCTAAATTGGGGGTGTTTGCCCTTATAAAGGCATTTCCCTCATAATCTTTTCCAATGCCCACCCCGTCCATGATGATTAGTAGGTAAGGGCCGGGTCTGGCATTGAAGTTTGCTATAGAAGGTAATACATAATCCTTTTCCATTTTATTCACTAACTACTTAAAGCTTAGATAAGCCTTTAATATTATTCTTATGAATCATAAATGTGGGAATTGCTCATTCGATAGCCATTTTTCATTGATTTTCCTTCAAATTTCTCATGATTTTGATCTTTTCCCTAATTTAGAGGATCTAGGAATACGAATCCTTAACATACTTTATAAATCATCCAAGATAAAATTTTATAAACTTTCTCCCTAAGTAATACATAGAATCAATAAACCAATAATTTACAAAAAGTGAGATAATATGACAGCAGAACGTTATATCATATCAGTGGTCTTGGATTCCTTTTCTGTGGAAAAGTCCGGCGATACATTCACGGCCGGCGAGTTTTATTTTGTGGTAAATGGAAAAAAGTTTCCGGATGATGGGGAAATTAAGCTTGATGAAGGAGATAAATTTAAACCAAAATACAAACCAACCGTTTATTGGGGCATTAAACAAACGAAGGCGCCGAAGACCAAGTTGAAGATTAAAGCAATGGAAAAAGATCCGGGTTTGGATGACACCTTCTTAAAGGAAAGTGTTGTCATTGATCTTGATGAAGATAAAAATAAGATTAAAATTAAGAATAAAAATTGCAAGCTTAAAATGAAGATATATGTGGAAGAAACTGATAAGTGGTAAAACAGTTGAAATCCACAGAGGAAAAAACCTTGAACTTGCTTTTTCTTCCCTTTTTTATTTTTTAGCTTGATTAGCTCTATTTCTTATACTCTTAAAATTGGATCTGAATTTTGAGTACTCCCTTTTTCCCGAATTGGTTGAAACCATTCTCAACAAGCCCTTCTAATTTAATTGGGTTTGTTAAAATGGGGGCGATATCGATGTGTTTGAGCATTTTAAGTGCGGCTTCATTTGTATAAGGATTAGTAAAACTCCCAATGATCTCCAATTCCTTCCTGTAAATTTCATAGGGATTAATTTCGATCTTCTTCCCTTCAGGGGGCACACCAAATATGACTACTCTCCCGGTATTCTCCAAAATTTTCATGGAAGTGGGGATAGTCGAAAGAAGCCCCGCCGCATCAATCAAGACTTGGGCACCTATTCCATTTGTTTCGGCCATAACAACCTCTTCCAATGATTCATCTTGGACATTGACTGTACTGGTTGCTCCAAAACTTTCCGCCAATTTTAACTTATCTTCATCTATTTCGCTTACAATAATTTTATCTGTCCCGAGTTGTTTTAGAGATTGAATATATAACTGACCTATTGCACCTGCTCCTTGGACAACGACCGTTTCTGCGACTTGAGTGTTTGCCTGCTCAATTCCATGTAATACGCATGCCATGGGCTCAAAGAAAGCTCCCGCTTCAAAAGAAAGATCTTCGGGCATTTTGTACGCAGCACTGGCGGGTACGGCTACATATTCCTCAAATCCCCCGTCCCTGCTCAATCCGATGGCTTTCCAATTCTCACAGAAATGTTTTTTTGCATTTCGACAGTAATGGCATGCACCGCAAAAGAGATTCGGTTCAATCGCCACTTTATTCCCTTCTTTTAGCTTACTTACTCCTTTTCCTATTTTTGTAATAATGCCAGAAAATTCATGCCCTAATACGGTCCCGGTATCCACTAAACCTTTGTTTTCTCCGGTAAATATATGGTAATCTGTACCGCATATTCCGCTGTTTTTGACTTGGACGACTATTTCATCATCCGCGGCAGCTGGAATTTCTTCATCATCGAATTTTATTTTCCCTACATCCATAAAACGTGCAGTTTTCATACTTATTCAACTTGCTTTTTGATAAATAAAAATAATAAATAATAGAACGAAAGAATATGAAGAAAAAAAACTTGTCTATTTTGGGTTCATTTCCTTATTTCAATATGATGAGTAGTGTTTTTATCTCAAATTTATGAAATTCCAACTTCATTTTTTTACTTCTCTTATTGATCTTCAAAGGTTCTGAAGCCTCCATCTCCAATAGATTTACCTCTTTCACCTCATCTATCTTTAATTTTTGATGGAATTTAAGGGTAGTTTCACAATCATTTCCGCTTTGCTCTACTAATCTTACAAGAAACGCTTTCTCGTCCCAAGCCCAGTTTTTATGTTCGGTTAATTCATCAAGATCTTTTCCAGTAAATTCGGGTGGTTTGAGGGCACCCATAATTATATTCTGGCTGTCGGAAGAAACAAGACTTTCATTTAAAGGCTTGAAACTGATTGTATTGTTGCTATTTTTGGCATTCGTCCCTTCTTCATCTTCTTTCTCCTTTCTTGCCCTTTTCTTGGGTAAAATGTCAATTGTCTTCTTCCCGATATTTCCTTCTATTTCCTTGGAATACAGTTCTTGCAGGGGTAAATTGAAGTCATAACCGTGTTTCCACGCTTTTTCCTCTCTTTCATTTCCTGCGTGGGGAAGAAGTGCAAGCTTAAAATTGAATGGCATTAAGTCCGTATATTTCGGTCGTTCCGATTTTGGAATGAGCCTAAATGTGCTGAAATATCCAGGCTTTGGGTATTTTGCCGTTCTCTGTAGTGTAATATAAACACCTCGCCCCGTTGCATTAAATCCATATCGATTATTATTCAAAATCGTCATGCCGTGGGTATCATCCGAAATGTCCAGCCATTTTTGCATAGGCATTTCCCATTTCGCCTTTTCCATCTCCGATGATGGTTTTCTGCTCCGTTTAATGAATGCATAGGGGATTTCCGAAGAGACCCACTGGGATTCCAAGGTTGTGGGAATGAAATATTTTATCATTATTTTTGCATCGTGGATGTTGGTATGGATCTTGATGCGAACCATGTTATCTTCGGGTAATAGTTGGTATTTCACCGTTGCGGTCGATTTTAAAAACTCGTAGTGGGTCACAATACATGGTGCTCCATTTTCCGCGATTGTAATGTGGGGTTCTCTTTTAACCCATACATCGACATTCTTTCTGGGATAGCTAGGATCAATATTCCAAGCATCATATTGCACCACTTTCTCATGATACACTCTTAAGCCCGCACCTTGATTATTATAGGTCCCTCCAATAGTTATCATATCGGTTTGCATAGGCTTGTAAAAAAGTGAGGTAAGTGTTCCCGAATCTTTATCAATCTTTGCCCGGATGGTACTATTTTCCAAGATGTAATTATTTGATATCTCTTGAATTACTTGATTGAGCTCTTTCTCCGGGATCAATTTGCCTTGAAGATCAATCTGGTTAATTGATACTGGGGGAATATCCTCCAAATAATACACATCTCCTTTATCGGAGATATATTCTGATCTTTCCCACATAAAAGGATTAAAGACCGTGATATGGCTTGGTTTTGGTAAAGATTCCTCTGATTTCGAGGTTCCTTCCTTCTCACCGGTCTTGATCTTTATATTTCGCAAAATTGAGGTGATGATCCTTTTAGATTTATTCATCGACTCCTTTTGCTCTTTTACGGCAAGCTTATACACCTCGGGAATGGAGGATCCCGGTAAAATATCGTGAAATTGGTTAAATAGTATTTTTCGCCAAATTTCGAATATTTCGGCTTTCTTAAATTTGAATTCATCTGGGACCTCTTCCTCGGTTAAGTTTGAGAGGTTTATGAGGGTGGCCAGAGTTTCGGAGGCGAATGCCCAGATTTCTGACTTTCTATTATAGTTTTTTACTTCTAATTGGGTGGTCTTGCATCCGCGGTGAAATTCCAAATACATTTCATCATCCCAAATGAGATAATTATCGCCCACCTGCTTTCGTAAATATTCAAAATAGTTATGCATTGTGGTAAATTTTCCGTGCCCTAATTGTGCAAGCAACTGATGTAGTCCAATCTCTACTTCATGTGGGCCTCTGGCGCCATCGCCCCACCCATAGAA
>CAZEPC010000295.1:0-6311 GCA_964513765.1 uncultured archaeon | reverse complement strand
GCTGGCCTCGGTTAGGATTAAATTTGCTCCGAATGCTTTCAGGGTTTTTCTTCGTTCAATGCTCATACTTTCTGGCATAATAAGTGTAATTTCATACCCTTTTGCTGCACAGACCAAGGCGAGACCAATTCCAGTGTTTCCTGAGGTTGCCTCGACAATCTTTGTGTTTTTAGTTATTAATCCTTTTGTCTCTGCTTTTTCAATCATTGCCAAGGCAATTCTATCTTTCACACTTGATCCCGGATTAAATGCATCAAATTTCACATAAAAATCATGGATTACATCTTTTCCAATTCTATTAAGCTTTATAATTGGAGTATGTCCAATTGTGTCTAATATACTATTATATATTACCATTTGTTGTATGTTCTCCTTATTGTCATATTCTGGTAATTTTTTTGAAAGGCTTCATAAAAGCCAGAGAAGGGATTTGCACCCTTGAAAACTGGATTTGCAATCCAGCACCTTAACTAATTGGTTACTCTGGCTTATATAATTATCATAGTCTATTTTTGTTTTCTCTAAAAAATAAAAAAGAATTAGGTATAAAAAATAAATCGGCAATTATTGCCCTTATTCTTTTAATTGTCTTATGGCACATCTATGTCCTAATGAATTGCTGTAAAACAGATTTAAATCTATTTTCACTCCGAAATAGTGTTCATAGTACTATTTATTGCCTTTTTTACATTAATTCACTCGAAATTTCTGTAATTCATCATTTTTAATTTTTTCTAAGATAATCTCCAAATTTTTACTCTTGAAATTGGGATAATCGTTAAGGATTCTCACTTGACAGCTGTTATTATTGCAATCCGAATAGCGGGTTGTTAATTTAGCTGCATAATTTATTATATTTTTGGGAATGGATTTGCCAAAAGGATTCTGAATAAGAGTAATTGGACTGGGTATCTCAACCGCTTCTAATAATAAATCGCTTTCTTCTGCCCAGAATTTAAGCTTGTGGTTTTCCTCCTCATTTTTCCCGACAATTATTTTCCATTTACTATGCCGAAAATGCCTTCCAATGCTTAAAAACTTCATATCTTCCATTTTTGGTTTTTTCATATATGATAAATAATCTTTGACTTTATTGGCATAATGTTTGGCTGTTAATCGACACCCTCCTCCGGCACAATAATGGGTGATCAGATCCATTTTTTTCCCGAGTTCTAGTTGAATATTTCGTCGTCTTCCTTTAATATTAAGCATATCTTTTCTGTTGATTATTCCATTTTTTTCCATGATTGTTGGTTTCAAGATGCCTGCAGAGAGTGGTCTGAGCAATCTTCCTTCTATATTTGCCTCTTTTTCAATTATTTGCATGGCTTTCAAATTTTGAGATTTTGGCCGTTGTCCGAGTACTTCTCCTGTTATGAGAAAGCTTCCGCCGATTTCTTCCATATATTTAACCGCTTTTCTCAATATAAATATTCGGCAATCAATACATGGATTAAGATTTTTTCCATATCCATAAGATGGCTTTTTTATCATCTCCAGATATTCATCTCCTTTAATCAAGGTTTTAATTGGGATTCCGATCTTTTTCGCAAAAAATATAGCCCCGCACCTGGATTGTCCATTTTTTCCTTGGTTATTACATGTACAAAAGGGGGAGTGAAAGTTTAATCCATAAATATCAATTCCTTGTTTTTTAACCAAATTTGCGGCGATTGCACTATCTAAGCCACCGGACATAAGAACCACGGCTCTTATGGGTTTTTTATTTATTTCTACCATTTTTTTCACTCCTTATTTAGTTCTGCAAATTTTTATTGGGTTGATGAGTTAATTGAAACATTTTTTCAATTGGAATTTTAGCTTTTTTAAGAAGATTTTTGTCCAATTTCAATGGCTCTAGTCCGTGATCAATATTCTCTAATCCCTTTATTATATTAGAAAGAGTATATTTTTTCATAGTCCTACAGATTGTATCTGGGGAAAGAGGCCAAATTTGTAGGTTTTTCCTTTCCCTTTTCAGCCGATCAATAAGTCCAGTTTCCGTACCAATTCCAATATGTTGGTTAGGATGCCTCATGACATATTTGTACATCGCCGATGTCGATCCAATAAAATCTGCTTCCCTTAATACAGATTCTCTACATTCTGGATGGGCTATAATTTTTGCTTCTGGATGTTTTTTTCTAAACTTCTCCAAATCTTTAGTGTCTAATTTATCATGAACAAAGCATCTTCCATTTTCGGGGATTATATCAACGGGGACATCGAGCTTATTTTTAATAAATTTTCCTAAATTTTTATCGGGACCAAAGGCAATTTTTGGACAACTAGTTTGTTCAATTATTTTCTGAGCAACTTTAACGGCATTTGAAGAGGTACATATCACATCGGCATATTGTTTTGACTCAGTAGTGGTGTTTATATATAAAATAATGGGGATGTCTGGATTATTTTCTTTGTATTCTTGTAAAATTTTTGGGGAACAAAATTTTGCCATAGGACAGAGGGCTTTTGAGATTGGAAAATAGACTTCCACTCCATGATTCAACAATACGGCAGTTTCTGCCATAAATTTAACGGAAGCATATATGATTCGTTTTCCTTTTGGTATATTTTTAATCTTTTTTGCCAAAAATAAACTATCTCCTACATAATCCGCAAGTTCCTGGATTTCTGGGATTTGGTAATTATGGGCAAAAATGAGAACATCTTTATCATGTTTTAATTGTATTATTTTCTTTTGTAATTTATTCATTTATTATAATCAAAAAAAAAGAAAATGGAGATTAAAAAAAATATTGTGGCAATAATTGCGATCAACTAGTTAGTGCTTAGTTTTGAAACCTACCTATTCATCGGGGAACGTAATGATTATATCTTTAACGTCCCATCGATATTCTAATTTTTCTTTAATGTCCTCTTTCAAAGCTGTTGAAAATTGGTGTTCTTCAGGTAAATCCACGTGGATTTTAATCATTTTTCCGTTTTGTGTATCCTCTACTTGAATGTCTTCAATTAATTCGGTTTTAATGACATCCAACCCCTTCATTGGGTTCATTACGTGTTTTAATCGTTTTTTCACCAGTTTCAAGGTGGTTTCTTCTCTTTCAGATTCTAATCCATGTTTTTCCTCATAATTTTTGATTGCCTGCTGTAATGCTTCCACGGCAAGCACCGAACAATGTGTTTTAATTGGGGGTAAACCTCCCAGCTCATCGGATGCCTCCTTCCATGTAATCTTCTTTGCGTCTTCCAAGGTTTTTCCTTTCGCCATTTCTGTAATAATCGATCCGGTCGCAATATTCGAAGCACATCCATAGGATTTAAATCGAATATCCTTAATTATTTGGGTATCTTCATCAACTTTTAAGGTTAGTACGACCATATCTCCACAGGCTGGACTCCCTTCCTTGGCTCTTCCATCAGCATCCTCAAAAACACCTACATTCCGAGGATTTCTGAAATGTTCCATTACTTTATCTGAATACGGACTTTTCATGTTTTTTCCTCCATTTTTTCTTTTTCATTCAAAGGGCTTATTTCCCTTAATTTTTTTACAATATCTGCTATATCTCTAGTGATCTTCTCGACTTCATCCATTGTGTTGTACCTTCCCAAAGAAAAGCGAATCGAGCCGTGCGCTCTTTCGTGTCCTCCTCCAATACCCCGAATCACATGGCTTGCCTCAAGTGATCTACTAAAACACGCAGATCCAGTACTCACCGCAATATTTCTCATATCTAAATGTAAAGTTATAGATTCTCCCTCCACATAATGAAAAGTGATATTTGCATTTTGGGGAGTTCTATCCTTAGGATGTCCATTTAGGGTAGTATGAGGGACAGTTTCCATCATTTTGTGGATCAAGCGATCTCTCAATTCTTGGATTCGTTTATTTTCTTTTTCATCGACTAATTCTACGGCCTTGGCAAATCCGACAATTCCAGGAATATTCTCAACCCCTGCTCTCAAGTCTTTTTCTTGGAAACCTCCATCCATTTGTTTTATAATCTTTACTCCATCTCTGATATATAAAGCACCTACACCTCTGGGTCCATGGATTGTATGAGAGGATAAAGTAATTAAATCTACGGGTATCTTTTCAACATCAATTTTCACTCTGGTAAATGTATGGGTTGCATCGGTATGAAATACTATTCCATGATTTTTACATATTTCACCGATTCTTTTAATATCTTGAATTGTGCCTATCTCTTGGTTAGCATGTTGAATGGAGATTAATACGGTATCTTCCTCAATTAAACTTTCAAGATTCTCGATATCTACTTTGCCCGAGGAATTTACTGGTACTTTACTGATTTTAAACCCTCTCTTTTCTAAGCGTTTGGCACTTTTAAGGACGGGAAAGTCCTCTATTTCACTGACAATAATATGCTTTCCCTTGTCTTCATTCGCTTTAGCATATCCTTTTATTGCAAGGTTTGTAGATTCGGTGCTGCCCGAAGTAAAAATTATCTCCTTGGGATCTGCCTTGATTTTTTTTGCAATTATCTCTCTGGCATTTTCTAATGCCTCTGAACTCTCGATACCCATCCTATAGGCAAACTCGGATGTGGCGACTGCATAACTCTGCTCATAATATTTCATCATCTCTTCGAGAACCCGGTCGTCTACTTTAGTGCTCGCCGAATTATCCATATATATTATGTTGTTATTTTCCATTTTTTTCAATCCTCTTAATGATTTTTTTCTCCTTTTTTTCTAAATTTTTATCTCTTTAACTTTATTTAACCTAACCTAACCTAACCTAACTTAACCTCAATCAGATGAATAAAGTTATGTCAGACTCCTTAGCCTCTTTTATATAAGTACCTACGGCACAATAATCGCTAATTATATCATTTCGTAGCTCTTTTTGATCTATTCCCATAACATCCATAGTCATATCACAAGCTAAAATTTTTCCTCCCAATTCAACAAAATCCTCTAATAAATCTTCTAAAGGACGAACATTTGCGTTTTTCATCTTATGTTTAATCATCATTTTCCCTAATCCAAGCATGTTCTTTTTTGATAATGGCCCTCCTTCTAGCTCCCCTTTTTTTAAGCGTTCTAATCCCCAAAACGTGAAGTAAAGTGATACATCCATTCCCATTGAAAGCGATCCATTCGCTATAATCAATGCGCTGTATATTTTATCTATATCACCACTATGGACAATAATCGTTGATTTCCCATTCATGTTATGTTCCTCCCTCATCTTTTGTGTTCTCAAAAGTAATTATCCATGTATCACCTTCTTGTTCGACTTTGATGAGTTTCAGGCCCATCTCTTTGATTGCCATTGGGATCTCCTTCTTTGAGGCAGGGTGGTTTCCTGTGATTTCAATTACTTGCCCTTTATCGGATTTAATGATTGCTTTTCTGCACTCAACAAGAGGGATTGGGCAATTTTCACCCATCACATCAATTTTTTTAATCGTGTTTCTATTGGATTTTGATTTTGACATTCTACTCTAGCTAAGAGAGAGATTAATAAAATAACCAGCTGATAATTAAAATAGATAAAATCTCGGTTTTGATTATTAAAATAAGCTATTTCGCCAAAAATGACAATAAAAAAAATTCTTTTAAATAAATGATTTGGATAAGAACATTATCTAAATCTGTTGTTTATTGGATTGTTGATATGTAGAGAGTTTCAATATTCCTATGGTGGTGAGCAATCCGGATAATAACATGCCCCACTCGAAGATCTCCCATACATCTGGTGTAAAATCTCCAAATGGGATACCTCTCCTAAATGATTCGAGTAATGGCAATCCTGAATAAATGAATGTGAGTATACAAACAGCCACAAAAGGCAGAAAATAAAAGCCACCGATAGAAAGCATCTTTTTATTGTAATGGGTAAATATTTTTACAATGAGAAAGAGCAGGCTCACTAATGTTGCAATTACTAACCCGCCAAATCCCAGTACTGCTCCCACAAGATGCATATTTTTACTCGCCCTTACGGGGAAAAAAGCAACGAGAATCATCCCAATGCCCGATGTAATATAGAGAATTCCATTTAAATGGCCGACAAACCGATTATGGGTTAATAAACTCCTCCATATGAACAACGCAATGGGGATAAACCATAAACCACCGATTATAAATCCAAACTTAAAAAACCAAAGCCCATAGGGATTATTGGAGGTGTTATCAAGGGAACTTATTTGGGTGTTTTGGAAATCATAGGATCCCTCATATAAGAGAACTGAGATGGTTAATGCAATTAATATATATAGAAGGTTGAGTCGAAGGCTTGTTAAATATGTCTTTTTCTTTCCCTTCCCCAAGATATAGTTGATTTTATTCTTATTATTGTAATTTTCTTCTTCCAT
>CAZEPC010000294.1:0-6339 GCA_964513765.1 uncultured archaeon | reverse complement strand
TCGTCTTGAATAATAAAAAGTCCATGTTGGGGAGAAATCACCATTTCAATAATAATACCTAAAATTCCCAGTATTCCCAGACCCATCAAAGCTGAAACTCCTTGTAATGTCCTTGGCGAGGTCAAGAACCTAAACCAAGCACTAAGTGTCCATCCCAATAATAATACAGTTATTACAACGAAAATAGTCTCCAACCAATTCATTGATTTGGGTTGAATGTCAAATTTCACATTTTCTCTTGATTTTTGGGGGATATTTCGGAATGTCTCCATTTTATCTTTTCCCAAAGCCTTTTTTCTTATTTGAATCATTTCTGAACCCTCATCAAGTGTTAATTCCGTACTTTCTGCAATCTTCCGAGAATTTTGATTATCTTTATATCCTAAAGTAATATACAAAATACCTAATAGATATAAGCACACTCTCAATGGCGCACCCGCGAATATATCAAAATGCGTTGATAATATTCCAATAATTATAAATAACAGTCCGACTATGATGCTTTTTGAAAGGTAAATGCTCTTTCTGGAAAGCTTTGGGGAAGAATTTTCTACATTTGGCATTTTTTCTTGTTCATTCAATCCGAAAATTTCCATAATCTTTCGGGGAATTTTCTTATTTTTCTTCCAGTGGCTCATTTTGAGTTTATAGATCTCATCTTGTGTGCGAATCTCCAAGATATTCTCTCCGGGCACTAATATTAAGACCAAGATAAATGCGTCTATAAGTCCCGATACCACAAAAATAATACCGTTCATTGTTCCAAATCCGAATGTATTGGGATTGGTGAGAATATGGAATCCTTCTGTGAGAATATAAATCATATGTATCCCAAACACAACAATCCAAGCCAATTTCGGACCCAAATGTCCTTGGGAATACTTTATATACTGAATCTTCTCTTCCTGTATTTTGGTCTTTTCTTTCCGTAAATACAAGTATTCCTCCTTGATGGTGTAGGATCCGTTTTCTTTCCCTATCGTTATCCATCGTCGGGTGAATACTACATATAAAAACATCAAGAGAATAAATGGAAGTATTAACGCGCTCGTAGGGAACCATAAACTAAACCCGCCCAACACAAACCATGTCCCCTCTGTGAATATTTCTCCCATGGCCACACCGAATCTTACACCGGCGTAAATCGAAAAGAAAATGGCTATGTGAATTGCTATCATATAATATCTTTGGGCACTCAGGAAATGCAGTCGCTTATCTTTCATATCCGATCCTTTCTTTATGCTGTCCATATTCTCGCTTCCCTTTTGATTTTTGGTATCTTCTATATTATCTAAATCTGCCATCTTAGTTTCCTCCTCCAATATATCCACAATATCTTAACATCCAATAGGGGACCAAAAATGTTGACCCGGTTTCTTCATATAATAAATTTTGATCATGATCTTCCCTCCATGTATAAGGATTATTGTTCCAGTTCCATCCATCCGTGTCATAATAATCAATTGTTAAGGGTTTGTTGAGAAATTCCTCTTCTGCATCAATTCCCATGAAATCTTGGAGATTCTCGCTTAACCCTAAATTGTTCACAAATTCATCAACAGGTTTAATTATCTCATAATCCTCGGGGAGATGCTTTTCGATCAAATAATCTCGATTTGGAAAATGAGATTCCCCGTATCTCTGCAATTGATCCTTCACATCCTTGGAGATTATTTCTAAATCATCCTCAACTTCATCGTTCTCTACTTGATTCTCATGGCAAATCATTAAGAAAATCGCATTGGCCCATGCATTTCGATGATATTTAGTATAAGACCACATTGAATTATAATAGCCATCGAAATATACTCGCCAAATCTCTGTGTTGGGATCCTCAACCAAAAGAAACGCTAAATTTACACAAGATCCGAAATTGTATGCGTAATAATTTGCAATCGTCTCTTGGGTTCCCCCTTCGGAATTGCTCAGGTAATACATCTCATTGGCAACCAGCTGAATATATGTTTGGGTATATTTTTTGGGAAAGAATAATGATCCCATCTTAAAGAGCAAGGGTGCCCAAAATCCGCCGGAAAATATACGGGGTTTCTGATCCACCCCTGTTAAACCTCCATTTCCATGAATGCCCAAAAAATTGTTATGAATCATGTTAAAGCACAATTGATCGACGATTTTCGAAACCGTATCATTTATATATGGAATATGCCGCAGATATTTGGTGGCTAGGGCTAAGAATAAGTAATACCCTCCGAATTCATCATTGGAGGTATATGCCCTATATCGCCAATTAGAATATTTTCCCGTTCCATTAAAGTGTTTGGGATGAGTGTCACTAAATATATGGGGCCAAACATCTTTAGCATCGGGCGGCGCAACACCTCGTGCCAATATTCCGCTATATTCTGGACCAAGCCCTCCATTTGGAACTTTCATTAACAAGCCCATTCCGGTGGTCATATTAATAAGCACATTTTGGGCGAAATTCTCCATAGTTTGATTTCCTTCTTGTTGGGCAGTTAAATACTTGTAGGTCCAACCCGTGTAATCTATTCCTGTCCATAATGCCTCATTATCGCTGAAATAGTATCTGGACACATTCGTATAGGAAACTTCTCCTCCAAAATCTGCCGAATCATTTACAAATAAAGCCCCAGCCGATTGATTTAGGGGAAGGTGGTATTTTGCATATCGTGTGTCTAAACCGTATGCGACCTCGTTTAAAAAATCCTCGTCTGCTTCTTTGAAGGAGGCAGGTTCGGGGGGATTTTCAAAAGAGAAATCCGCAATACTCTGATATCTATTTAAAATAAAAGTAAATGAGGAAAAAAACCCAATTATTATAAGTAATACAATCGAAACCTTAATGGCAATGTTTCGCTTGTATGTCTTTTTTTTGTATTTCTTCATTCCATAATATATGAACTTTTCACATCATAAATATCTTTTTTTGGAAAAGAAAATTGTGAAAAAATTCAAAAAAAGTTATTTAAGGGATTTCGGTAAAAAACCCGCGGTTTTCTTTAATATTTGACAGATACAGATATAGAATTCAAGAGCCACTCAAAATTATCATTAATTCCAAATCCTTCTTTGGCAGAAATTCCGTCGTAATGTGCAGAGGTTCCGTAAGGGGTAGGATCATAGAGATTTTCAAACTTTTCTAAATTGAAGTCTTGCACTCTGTCAATTTTATTAAATAAAACCAATATGGGGATATTAGAAAATTTCCCCGAGGGATATTTTCTTGATAAAAATTTCATCCAATTTTTAAATTCCCTGATGGATTCTCTTAGCCTCATTCCATCTAATGTTGCGTCCACCACATATACAATTGCTTGGGGGAGCTTCCCCGGTTCGAGGGGATGGTCGTTTAAAACCTCCTTTACATGATCATTGCAACAGACATCTAAAACCCGAAAGTCCATGTTTTTATAGAGGAGATTCAAGACTTTAGGGGTTAAGGTCGGTTGTTTTTGTGGTATAAATCTTCCATGAATAAGATAATCAACAATCGTAGATTTTCCCCCTCCTTTCGTTCCCAAGATTAAAAGTTCCGCCAAGCCCAAGTTATATGTCTCATGTTTCTTTGCAGCCTCGAAAAAGGCCTCCGTGAGGATCTTAATCATTTTTCCGAATTTTTTAAAAGAGCTTTGGTTTGCATGAGGAGTACTGATATATAAAGCTCTGCTTAAATCGGGTTCTCTTTTAAGTTTGTTAATGGTATGCCTTAGTATTGGTTCAAAAAAAGTGGTATTCTCATGTTCTTGCACATAAAGCGTTAATAGCAATTTTTCCTCCTGTTCGGGAAACCAAGCGGAGGGGATCTTGAAAAAGCCCGAAAAATATCCTCCCTCAGAAAAAAAGATTGTTTCATCCCCCACATCCCGATCTTTAAATCTTTGATGCATTTTTTTCATGTTATCTTGAATCTCTTCGGATAAATCCAAATTGGGAATGGAATAAACCACAACTCCATCTTTTCGTGAATCTTCCCTTGATAATATTAATCTCATAATATTTATAGGTAACTTATCCTATATATCTTAAAGGATTTTAAAAATTAACGAGTGTTTTTAAAAGCAAATGAAAAACATTTGAAAAAGAAAGAAAAGAAAAAGAGCTAAAAAAAACGGCTTTTCAACTTATAATCGAGTTATTCAGTATCTAATGGGATGGGTTCCATTTGGCTTTGGCATCAAATCCAGGCACGTATGCATGGTATGGATTAACAAGGACGATTCCATTTTCGAAGTCCCTTTGCCAATATGATCCCATTTTTTCATCGATCTTCTTCATATCCCCGAGGGTGTCTCCGAGTTCTAAGTCGAAAAGTTCCGGATGATTGTCAATCTCCTGTTTTACGTTAGAAAGTGAGTATCCCGCGATATTATGCGGATAACCCCCTCCCCATACGGGTTGAGGATGAAATACCAAAGATCGATTTTCATTCTCGATCCCCATGAGATAGGTAGCCACCGAATATTCCAATGCCTTTGGGTCCTCCCTCTCGTACCAAGCAGCCCATATGTGAGATCTATTTCGGGATATCTGTTTCTTCATATTTTCTACAATTTCCATCCAGTTCATTTCTTCATACCAAACTACCGCCTGCCTGTCATCAACCCGATTTCCGTAGGCACCACCGGCCCTAAAGGCCAATTCTCCCCATAATCCTTGCTGGTATTGCTGAGCCTTGTCCCAAAATGCTTGTGTGAGGAATTCCCGTTCCATATTTTTATCGACCGTCTCAATCCAATCGTAACAAGATTGGTAAATCTCGTCAATAGAATTATAATCTCTGAGTTCCTCCACTTCGGTACCCCAGTATCCGTACCACATAACCTCGTCGGCGACAACACCTTCTGCATGGTATTTTTTCGCCCGATGATCCCAGATCCACGCGTAGTACTCTCCCCATTCTTGGCTGCCGAGATCCATCAGATGTGCATCGGAATCGGGAGATGTGCGCCTCACCCCAATTGCTTCTGTTCCATCATTATATTTTACGGTCCAGGTGTCCATAGTTTCATTCCATTTTGTATAAGGGGCTAAATCGCCGTCCACACTCCATGTCTCGTTTTCTCCCAAACAAGTGGCAAAGTTCATGATATAAAAGCGCCCTTCGGGGTTGATTTCCTTGATGTCGAGGATATCCTGAGGGTAGTAGAAATTTTCGGTGTACCCTCCTAATGCATATACGTCAAAATTGTTTCCGATAAAGGTTTTGGATTCTTCGGGGGTCATACTTCCGTTACCGTAGAAATAACCCCCTAATCTGATCGTTTTATTGGGACGAATGTGAGCTCCGTAATACTTTCCGGTTGGATTGGGTTCATATAATAAGATTTTTGCGGATCTTTCATCGAGCCGGATTGATTCGACTAATTCTCCTTCTACGGTATACATCGGGGTATCAAGCTCAACCATCACGTAGGGTCTAGAATTAAAATAGAGTCCTGTGGTCATAAGAGGGACGACTAAGAGGAAGATAATTGAGAGGGCAGAAATTATTTTGGGAATGTTTATTTTCGCTTCTTGTAGGTGTTTTTTCTGCTTGTCTTCCTTTTTATTGGCTTCTTTTTGAGTATCAGATGTTTCCATCTCTTCATTCTGTTCCTTAACCGTATTCTTGTCAAACCAAATCTTTTTCAAACCCAAAAATAGCATACTTAATCCGATTGAAATAACGGGCATTATCCATATTATCTGTTCTCTATCCCTAAGTAAGAATTTATATTCGTGGGCGGTGAGTCCAGCGGCAATAAGTATGGCTACGAGGAAAAATGATTGTCTCTGGAACACAAAATGGGCCTGATCGAATCCTTGCGCTGTGTGGGATGAATAAAATTCCTCAAGCATATTGAAAAACGAAAATGGAAGAAAAAAACCCATAAAGATAATGGATACGGGATGGGTCAAATATTCCCAATTGAGAAAAAACAACCCATACATCAAATTCAGCCCAATAAGACTGATGTAATGGTTCAAGTCTTTATTTTTATCCTTTTTTCTGAGATGCCCGTATGCCATCATACCCAATGATATCCCTAAAAATATCCAGAAAAAGTGGCTTATTTCATATTCCGCTATGTAATACATCGGAAGGGCCACTATAATCCCCAATATAGTTGATTTTAGAAGAAATGAGAGGAATCCACGAATACGATCCCCTATAACGAGGGTGGGGTTGGTCGGAGATTTTGGTTTTTCCTTAATATCGCCGTTCACACATTTTTTAATTTCTTTCCCATGAAAAATAGGTTTAAGGATGAATATGCCTCCTAGTATGCTATAGAGGGGAATAGAATTGGGGATTGCAACAGAGATTCCAAAAATAAGGGCTATTGTGGTAGCCATCCCAAGTAAAAAACTAAATTT
>CAZEPC010000293.1:0-6364 GCA_964513765.1 uncultured archaeon | reverse complement strand
TGGCCTCTTCCTGTGAAAGTCCTTCTTTTATCTCGTCATCCCGGAAAACGTTGGTAATTTCCATGGGGTGCCTCGTTGCCTTCACATTCTCAACATCTACCTCGCTGAGTTGTTCAAAATGCTCCAAGATGGAGTTCATTTGATCGGTAAACTTGTCCTTTTCCTCTTCGGTGATATCTATATGTGCTAATCTGGCGATATGTTCCGTGAGCTTTTTTGAAAGTTTTTTATCCTTTGGTGCCATATTTTTTCACTTTTATATAAATAGTTATGTTTTATTTTTGTAAAGGGATTTCTATAAGTAATAATAGGAATATGATTGCTGTTTCTATATCAATAAGTGAATATTAAAAAAAAAGACTTATGAATATGTAGAAAGAACAATAATACATAAAATATTAAAAATTCTTGAACTCGAAAAAAAAGTGATTATTATGAGCGAAGATAAATATGATGAATCTCTCTGGAATGAAATTCCCAACTATGCCTTTATCGCGTTGGGTAGAAGGGGAAGGGAAAAAATAGGTTTAGATCAGTGTTTTTTCCCGGAGTGCGATAATGAAGACATCGATTCTATCCATCCCATCAAAAAAACGGTGGAGGAGGAGGTAAGTGAGGATAAAAATAGTAAAAAAAAGAACATTAAATTCCTCATGCATTGCGATAAATGTGACAAAAATTATCATCTGGTATTTTCCCAGGAGATTGATTTGACTAAAACGGAGGAAGAAAACCCTCGTGCGAATATCGTAATTGAAAAAGTGTCGGCCTCCGATGAGAATGATGAAGAAAATTATGGTCATATCGGATTTGTGCAGACAAAATAGCTTGAATAGAATCATGCATGTGTATTTGACCAACACTAATTAATTATAGACATTTTTAGAGAAACAAACTTTTTTATTAATTCTCCTTTTCTCTATGTTATGGACAAGATATCCCATATGCTTTTTGACCTAGATAACACACTTATCAAGATTCCCCAATTAGGCGATTATATAAAAACCCTCACCTTGGAATACCTCTGGGAGGAATACAATATTGAGGTAAAAAATGAGCGAGAGATCTACCAATTGTTTAATTCGGGAAAAAAATATATAAAGATTCTTCAAAAATGGGGAATCACCGATCCCATGCAATTTTGGCACATGTTCGATGAATATGACTTTAAACACCGCAAAAAGATGTTAAAAACTAAGGACTTAGTGCTGTATGATGATGTGGTTGAAGTCTTGGATATACTAAAGGAAAAAAACATCGGGATGTCTGTGATCAGTAATACGGCTAATGCTATTGCGAATTGGGAAATAGATGCCTTCGGTTTGAAATCATATTTTAGAAAGGTCGTGGGCTTGGGTGATGTCCAAGAAGAATGTAAACCAGAAGCCGATGGTATAAACAGGATCCTTTCCGAGATAGGGGTATCGAAAAAAGAAATCATCTATGTGGGAGATTCTCCGATTGATGTTTCTGCCGCATTTAATGTGGGGATTTTTCCCATCTGGATTGATAGAAAGGATAAATTCCACGAAGATACCAAGAATCATGCCCAGAGGTCCAAAGTGATGGATATTTTGGAAAAAAGAGGGAAAAATGGTGATGATATATTGATGCTCTACTCTTTAAGAGAGATTATCCCATTTATAGAGGAAATTCGGAAAAAGTTTTAAATTCCTCAAAATAAATATATGGTATGAAAAAGATTTTAGATGGTAAAGTGGCCTTTATTACGGGAGCGGCTAGTGGTATAGGACGGGGATTGTGTAAAGGGTTCGCCGAACTGGGCTCTGATGTCGTTTTGGCCGATATCAATGAAGATGGTGCTCAAGAAGTTCTTTCTGAGGTTGAAGGATTGGGTCAAAAGGGCCTTGTCGTGAAATGTGATGTTACTGATTATGACTCTGTGCAATCTTCCGTTGAAGCGGCGGTTTCAGAATTTAACAAAATAGACATGCTCGTGAATAATGCGGGATATTCAAAACTCAAACCAATTGTCAAGCTAAAAGTGGGAGAGTTTCAAGACATTTTGAAGATTAATGTAATTGGTGTATATAATGTAACCCACGCAATGGTTCCTCATATGGACAAACAAGGAGGGGGGGCAATTGTTTCCACCGGCAGTACTGCGGCAATAATGGCTATGCCTAAATGGAGTGCCTATGCGATGTCAAAATCGTCTCTGCTTGCATTTACCCGCTGTTTAGGGGAAGAATTGAAGCGCAATAAAATTACGGTAAATTCTCTTATGCCTACAATGGTAGATACTCCTCTTCTGCGCCAAGGTATGAGTGATGAAGAAATTAAAAAATTAGAACCGATGGTTCCTGCGGATTTGGTTCCTTATTTTGCCTTCTTTGGGACGAGAAAGGCACGGAGAATGACTGGTGTCAATGTGAATGTAGAAAACATAGAGAGAGTCTTGGGTATGATGACCGACCTCCACGAAGAAGAACAAAAGGATAAAATCTCCTTCCGGGATGTGAAGGATGTGGTGAAGGACAAAATGAAATCTTCCGATTATCGCAATATGGCAGAATCAAGAAGGCTTATAGATTTCCTCTTCTCTCAGCGATAATTGATTATTGAATGCAATTACGGTGAAAATATTCTCTCTTTTACTTTCTTTAATTATTATTTGGGTTTTTTTCCCTTTTCTTTGACTTTTTTTTGATTTTTTTTACATCTTTTTTACATTTTTTCGATAATCAAAAGTGATAAAAATTGGTCTCGATTTTTATTTAGTATGAGGTATGTTTTAGAATAATTAGAAAAAATAGTTATTCATTCAGAAGGTTGAAAAAAAAATGTTAAATATAAGCTTCGAAGAATTGATTCATGGCTCATATAGTAATCCAGAAGATTGGTTTTTGGACTTTCACGAGTGGTTTCACGGACTTCCGCTCCTAAACCAAATTGTTACGGTTGTTTTAATGATCTTGATCGCGGTTGGTGTCATAGCCCTGACCTATTACATATTAAAAGGAACTGCCTATTTAGTCTATTATATTTTCAAGGGCATCGGCTATTTAATTTATTACCTCTTTAAAGGGTTATATTATATGTTTAAATTTATGTTTTACGATATCCCTATGTCCATAGCCGGTATGGGGGTCAGGGAATATCCTAAAAGGATGGAGGATGGCCTTCCCTCTCAAGTGAATTATGATGAGGGAATTAAGCAGAAGAAAGAGGGATTTAAAACAGTTTCAGAGAACCAACCCTCTCCTAACCCTTATCAAATGCCGAAAATCCCTAAAACCATTCATTGCCCGGTATGCGGAGAGAAATTCACATCTGAAATGCAGCATATACTCAAAGCAAATGCCAAGGTTTATTGCGAATATTGTGGCCACTCCCTAGAGATGGTTGTGCGCTAGACTTTGATTGTTTTTTGTTTCTTTTTACGTGGTTGGTGATTGATTGGTCGTTCTTTTTATTTTTTAAATATTTTTCAATTCTTCATTACAATTTGTAAGTGGAGATAAGAATCACATACAAAATGTAGATCTAATCGTTGTTACAATTTCATAAGTACCAGAGATTGACTAAATGGCCATCTATTAATGATTTATTTAAATATGGGTATTGCTTTCTACAATATGAAAATGATTCAAATAAAAAAACCCCAAAAACGCCTGAAAATTGAACAAAAAAGTGAAAGTCGAGGCCTCACATTAGAAATGATCGAAAAGATAAATATTGATATAATTCACGCTCGCCACTCCAATAAATTGCTTCACTCACTCTATTAAGGTTGTTTTACATTAGACAGAAAACAACATCAGGCCCAGAATCCCCCAAGTCTCTTGGTCTGATCTTTTTTTTCATTTTTTCTTTTTCCATTTTTTCTTATTTCTTTCTAAAATTCTTCTAGTCATTTATCTAGAATCTCCAATAATCTAATTTATCCAATTATCTAATACGTTCATTTATCTGATAGAAACTATTGAATTCGCTTGTTTTTATTGGGTCTATTCTAGTACTAAAATGGTACTAGCGATATTTCCCTTTTCTCTTTATATATTAATAGATATTGTATAATAATAAGAATTTCAGAACTTCAAAAATGGGACAAATATATTTCTAAAAGTGATAAATATGGAAAACAATAATAAAACTAAAGTAGATAACCCGGTTGTAGAATTTAAAAATTTAACAAAACGCTTTGGGGATTTTACAGCCGTTTATAATGTTAATCTCCAAATCTATCGTGGTGAAATTTTGGGATTTTTGGGTCCTAACGGGGCTGGAAAGTCCACAACCATGAAAATGATGGCTAGATTGCTGAAACCAACAGAAGGAAATGTGTATATATGTAATAATGGAACAATGGAAGTATTAAATGATAAATCAAAGGATTATTTGCTGGATAAAATAGGGTTTTTAATTGAAAATCCTGCTTTTTACGAAAAAATGACCCCCAGAGATATCTTGACCTATTTCGGGGGATTAAAAGGCTACCCAGATGACAAAATAGATAAGAGGGTTGAGAAAGTAGTTGAAATGGTGGGAATGTCCGAGTGGATCGATAAAAAACTGGGAACCTTTTCAAAAGGAATGAGACAGAAGATTGGAATTGTCTCCGCGATTGTGCATGATCCGGATATCGTGGTTTTGGATGAACCCCATTCTGGACTTGATCCAACCGCCCGAATCGAGGTGAGGGATTTTATCATTAAATTAAGGGAAATGGGAAAGACAATTTTTCTAAGCTCTCATCTGCTCTATGAAGTCTCCGAAGTAGCTGATAGGGTCGCAATAATCTCCCATGGAAGGGTAATGGCTATCGATACACTTGAAAACTTGGAATTGCAAGCCCAGAGGAGTATGATTAATTTAAATCTCTATCATACAAATGGGAATATACAAAAGATGCAAAATAAGATTGCACAAGTTGTTTCCCCTCTTACTGGGATGCCGGCGGGAAAAAATTATATCGGCTATAATATGGATAAGCAAAATTTTGAAATCCTATTTAATGGGGACCCCAAAAATCAATTGAAAATCATTCGGGCACTTTTTGAGAATGATATTGATGTTATTGAATATTCCGTTCCAAAGGCAGGCTTATTGGAGAGTCTTTACATACAGATTATCCGAGATGGAAGAAAGTTTGCGGCAGGAGGTATTAAAAGTGAGTAAAACAATGATTTCAGGTCAAACCCAGATGGTAGAAAGCAAGGATGAAGAGGTTGGATTTCAGAATAAACACAAAGGATTTGTTCAGATTAAGAAAACCATGACTTTTGAGGCCAAAAAAAATAAAGGTAAATTCTTGTCTCTCTTAGTTATTGTGTTTGGTCTATATTTACTATCAATGGTAATGCAAAATTTACAACAAGATCAAGGGGCACCAATCCCGGAAAACCCGGCAGAATATTTTCAATCATATCTAAATCTCATTGACACCATTATCTTAATTATTGCAGTTAGTTACGCTGGCTCAATAATTGTGGAGGATTTTGAGCAGCAAACCGGTAATCTTCTCTTCCCTAAAATAACCAAGGACAGGCTGCTTTTTGGGAGGTTTTTAATGAGATACCTTTATGCTATCCTGAATTTAATGCTATTTTATGTGTTGGTTGGTGTAAGTACGTACCGAAAGTATAATGAGGCTATTCCAATAGAGGCATATCAGTCTTTCGGATGGGCTGTGCTTTATCTCTTCACTTTAATGTGCTTTTCGGCTTTATTTAGCAGTATTATGAAAAAGGCGGCGACCTCCATTATCACCACTGTATTGTTGGTTTTATTGGTGTTTCAATTGGCAACGATGATACTTGCGTTTACGGGGAGTGAGGTGGAGCCGTTCTTCTTCATCACATATTATGCTAAAATAATTACTAAATCCTTTGCAATGCCCGAAGAGCGGTTCATTGAGGCATCATTTGGTCCAGGGCCGGGTGGTCCGGGGGAGACTACTGTTGATACGGGAAACACATACTTTACTTGGACCACGCCCAGCTACACTGGTGCTCTTGTCGGGATGATTGTGTATTCCGTGATTTGCATTGGGATTGCCTATTATCTGTTTAAGAAAAAACAAAACCAATAATGATTGTTGCTTACTCATAGATTGAAAATTCATTCCCATTTCCACTTTTTTTCATTGTGGTATTCATAATATTTTGATTGCTTTTTTTGGGATGTAATATTGAAATAAACAAATAGCATTTGGATGCAAATTTGTATGATATTTGCAATGTAATTGCGAGATTTTATAAAGGATTTGCAATGGGAGTGCAATAGTATTTAAAACAATATTTATAATACAATTTGCTTAACATTTGCTAAAATATGATTGCTAATAAGAATATCTAAGCAAATTTGGAGTACTAAGCAATAAATATTATTCAAAAGAGTA
>CAZEPC010000292.1:0-6364 GCA_964513765.1 uncultured archaeon | reverse complement strand
GCACAATAGGGGCACCAATGTCCGCCCATTAATATTAATGCGGGACTTCCCTCGAACTTATGTCCAAATGCACATTCCCATTTGACTTTCTTATAGAATCCCTCGTTCTTTTCGGAGAGGCATTTTCCTCCCCTAAACTTGGCGGCACCCTGCAAATCCTCGATGCTGTATTTATCGTCCTCATTTTTCTCATAACCGTGATCCAAGAGGTATCCCTTATCTTGTTTATTGGGTATAGGTTTGTCCCAATCCGGAATGTTCTTCCAGTCTTCGTAGGATCCGAAAAATACCTTAAGCCTATTTGGATATTTTTCCTTATTTTTCATCCATTTTAAAGGATTTAGAGACAATTTCATTCCGAGCTTAATGACCTTTTTGGGTACGTATTTTGAAAGACTAAAGTACCATGGACTTGCATCCTTTATTTGCTGGTAATGATCTTCGAGGGTATCGTTCCAATAATCTAAATATTCATTTAACACATGAGAATCCTCGAAAAACCCGCAATGGAAATTTTTAAGCCCAAACCAATCCCGATCAAAGACCTGTTCGGGGCTCCCACATCCAATTAATCTGAAAACTCTGTCCATATATGTATAAAAATCAGTTCGGCACGAAGGACCTCCACCCATGTTATAGATATGCCGCCAAAATTCATCGGGTGCGTCAATCGTTTTGACTAAGCCCAAGCCCGCATCAAATTTAGTAATCATTTCAAATGCTTGATTAAGAGGCTGATGAAACATAATTGGATCCATTAAAGCCATTGTATCGGGTATACAAATATAGGTTTGACGAATTGATACCCAATAACGGAGTCCAGATTCGATTACGGTTCTTTCCGCGGCAATTTTAGATAAACAGTAGTAATCGAAAACCGATGGGTAAATAGGATCCCCCACCCTAATCTTATGGACAGGTGGTAATCTATCTCCGTACATCGCGACTGACCCGATAAACACAAATTTAATTGAGTTAGCATTCGGTTGGGATTTTATAGCCCTAATTATATTCTTGGTTCCGCCATAATTTATTGCCCACACAGTACGCGGTTTGTGATCTGCCTCGGGGGAGATTAAAGCACCTGGATGAAGTACATAATCGGACCCCTCCACACATTTCTCCACATCTTCATAACTGGTTAAATCTCCCCACACTATCTTAATCCCTTTATGATGGGTTGTTGATTTTTTTCCAACCGGAGGTTTGGTGTCCCCTACGTATTCTTTGAATGCTTTTACATTTTTCTTAGATGGTCGCAATAAAAGTACAATATTGAATCTGTCTTTTTGCTTGAGCAATTCATTAAAGGCGCAGCCCCCCATGGAACCGCTAGCCCCAGTTAGAAAAACGGTTTCTTTTCCCATATCTTTCTAAAATAGATTATACAATTTTAAAATGAATGTAGGCAAGAGTGCAACTTATAGGAAGTATATGGGTAGAATAATAGGTAGGATAGCTCTGATCTGGCTATTTTATTTCACTACATTATTGTATATGAGAAAAAATGAACATCATAAACATTTTGTTTTATTTTGAATTTTTCTCTCATGAAAAAAATGTCGAAAGATAAGTACGATTATGACAAATTGGGGCTAAAAGTTGGAATTGAAATCCACCAGCAATTGGCCAGCCAAACAAAATTATTTTGTGACTGTCCGGCGGAACTGCAAGGCAGTAGGGACCCGGATTATTATATTTACAGGAAACATCGCCCGGTTTTAGGTGAAACCGGAGAATTTGATGAATCAATGTTGGTTGAGTTTTTAAAGAAGGGTGATGTTATCTATGAGGGATATTATGACAGTACCTGCACATATGAATTAGATGAGACTCCTCCGTTCAATATGGATGAAGAGGCTATAGATATTGCCCTTCAGATATGTTTATTATTCAAAATGAATATAATTAAAGAGCTTCATATTTGTAGAAAGAATTATGTTGATGGATCGGTGCCAGGAGGTTTCCAGAGAACCGCTTCAATTGGATGGGACGGGGAACTTTTACTGAAGAGCGGGAAGATTATTGGAATTGAAAGTATATTCTTAGAGGAAGACGCCGCCCGTCGAACCGATACCAAAGAAAAAACCATATACTTCCGGGTGGATCGGCTTGGAATTCCGCTCGTAGAGATAACCACCACTCCCGATATCAAACATCCAGAAGAGGCCAGAGATGCTGCATATCGAATCGGATTGCTGCTTCGGTCCACCGGGAATGTAAAGAGGGTTTTAGGATCCACTCGTCAAGATATCAATATCTCCATAGCAGAGGGAGAGCGAATAGAGATAAAGGGTGTCCAAAAATTGGATTGGATACCTATTTTGGTAGAAAATGAAGTCAAGCGGCAGTTGGCCTTGGTAAAGATTAAAAAATCACTGGAAAAATCAGATTATCAACCCTCCGATATTAAAAACGATGCCCAGAATGTAACGGATATTTTTAAAGATACAGACTGTAAATTCATGAATTCTGGGATCAAACATAAGAAAAAGGTCATGGGAATGAAGGTTCCCGGTTTTAATGGTCTTTATGGAGTGGAAACCCTCCCAAATCAGAGATTTGGGACGGAAGTTGCGGGAAAAGTGAAAGTATTAACCCGTCTTCAAGGTCTTATCCATTCGGATGAAGATTTGGAGAAAAAATATCATTTTAGTCCCAAAGAGATTGAGGCAGCCAAAGAGAGGCTGGATGTGGGTAAAGATGATTTATTTATACTTCTTATGGGTGGAAGAAAGGAAATGGAAAAAGCTTTTGACATAATCGTGAAAAGAACGAAGGCTGTATTCGGGGGAGTCCCTCCGGAGACGCGAAGGGCCGAGGAAGATGGGACTACCACTTTCTTAAGGGAATTAAGCGGAGGGAGGAGATTATATCCTGATACGGATTCTCTACCCGTCACATTGGATGAGGAGCAAATAGAGGAAATTGAAAAGAACTTGGGACCCTATCCATGGGATGTCATTGAAAAATACTCGGAAAAATACGATCTGGAAGAAGACGCGATTGAAACCATGATCACCAAAGGAAAAATTTCTCTTTTTGAAACTCTGGTCGATGTTATACCAGATGAAGCCATGCTTATCTATATTACCATTACTGAACAAGTTAAATCGCTCCGAAGAGATGGGCTGGACACGAAAAATCTGAGCGAGTCCCACTTTGTAGATCTCTTCAAGGCGTTAAAAAATGAGGACATTGCCAAGGAAGCATTCGAAAAAATTCTCACTTTATGGACCAAGAAACCGGAATTGAGCATTGAGAAGGCCATTGAGGAGGCAGGGATCGAGACGATTAATGATGAAGAACTTACTCATATTATCGAAGAAACGGTAAATAAAAATATAGATTTGGTTAAGGAACGAGGTATGGGAGCGATGGGGCCTCTTATGGGAGATTTGATGCAAACCCTCGGCAGAGGGGCCGTGGATGGGAAAGTTTTGTCCCAAAAACTCAGGAAAATGATTCAAAAATATAAAAGTTAAATTAAATAATTATTAGGAAAATGATTGATACATAACAAAAGGAAGGAGACAAAAAAAAATGAGCGATAAAGCAAATGAATATGAAGGATACAAGGAAAAATCAAAGGAAATTTTACAGGAATTTAATGCGAAAACTTGGTCTCGCATCAAAATCGCGAACGGAAAAAGAAAGATAGAAGGGATTATCCTACCCCGAAATAAATTCGCCGAAGATGGCTACGTGGATATTAAATTGGATAATGGCTATAATATCGGGTTTGAATTAAATGAGGAAACCGAGATTGAAGTGTTAGGCAGAAATCCTCCCATGGAGGTTAAATTTGAACAATCCGCACCTCAACCACGGGAAAGTTTACCTGATGTGACTCTTCTGGGTACGGGAGGTACAATTGCCTCGCGATTGGATTATAATACCGGCGGAGTTATCCCCGCTTTTGAACCTGGCGAGTTGCTGGCGGCAGTTCCTGAACTTAAGAATATTTGTAATTTGGATACTGAGGTGGTCTATAAGATCTTCTCGGAGGATATGAAACCCAAATATTGGTTGAAAATGGCCAAAAAAATCGAAAAGGTCATCGAATCCGGGGCTGATGGCATTATGATTGGCCATGGGACGGATACAATGGCTTATACGGCAGCGGCACTCTCTTTCTTGCTTGAGGATCTCTCGGCACCCGTTGTGCTTGTGGGATCCCAGAGGTCCAGCGATAGGCCGAGCTCCGATGCAGCATTAAATCTGATCAACGCCGCCACCGTTGCGGGAAACGCTGATTTGGCCGAGGTTTCTCTCTGTATGCTGGGAAGTACCGACCATGATTACGGGTTTATTCACAGGGGAACTAGGGTGAGAAAAATGCATTCCTCTGTTCGTCACACTTTCCGAACAATCGGGCAGACCCCCCTCGGATATGTTCAAGATGGAAATATACGGTTCTTTGATGGTGATAAGTCCATAAAGCATCGTCCTGAGGAAGATATTCGGACAAAAGCAGCCGATTCCATTGAAGAAAAAGTGGGCCTTATCTATTCCTACCCTGGGATGCCTACTGATTTAATTGATTCCTATATCGATAAGGATTATAAAGGATTGGTGCTCGCGGGAACCGGTCTCGGTCATTTTCCTCATGATACATTTGATTCAATCGAGCGGGCTATCGAAGAGGGAATATATGTAGTCATGACCGTCCAAACCTTATGGGGCTATACCGGCATGGATGTATATGAAACGGGTCGGGAAATTCAAGACTTAGGCGTGATCCCTGGGAAAAATATGCTCCCAGAGGTAGCCTTTGCAAAATTAGCCTGGCTCCTGGGTAATTACAATGATCCCGATGAAATTCGGAAGCTGATTGCCACTAATGTGCGGGGTGAGATTACTGATGGGGAGCCCATTAATGGATTTCAAGTATTCCAAGGGGTCGAAGACAGAATCCACTCCAAATTGGATAAGTTTTTAAAATAATAAGGCTATAAAGGAAAATGAAATAAGTAAACGAAAAAAAGATTCATAATGGATAGATATTGATTTTCCTTATTCTTTTTTTGTGAGTTTCAGTTTTTTTCCACATTTTGGACAAATATAATCGCTTTTATCCAAGCTTCGTTTTCTTAATACTCTCTTGAAGCCGCATCGTTTATTACAAGAAAGATAAAACTTGTATCTCTTATTTGGATCGTCTTCACTTTCCGATGAGGAATTATTCTTTTTGTTCGTCTCTTTCTTCTTCGGTCGTCCACCTTTGACACCAAAATTCTCCAATCCCAAATGTGTGTCCTCCTTGTTAAATAATAATTATGTGAATATTATTTAAATAATAATGGATTTTTGTTGCTTATCTATGTTATTAATGTAAGTAAAATTAACTAAAAATCGAACTTTTTGAAATGCTAAGAAATACCCAGTAAATACGGCTTAGTGTTATGCAACTAAAGTAAAAAGGGTTTCCGTTCGTCTTTACTCTTCTTCTTTCTTTCTTCCTCTTCTTTCTGGTATTCTTCATGGAATTGGATTAATCTATCAAAACCTTCTTTTGATTTATCCTCTAATCCCATTTTTCTTAATTTTTCCTTTTCCCCTTTTACATCGTATGATTCGTCTCTTTTACCAGAATCTCGATTTGACTTTTTTCCCATACGCTTATCAACTATAATCTTTGGAATTATAATGCATTAATATAACAAAAAATAAAAAATAAAAAATTATCGGAAAAAAATGATTAAAGAAAAATCGAGATTATCCTGATTTTTTACGTTTCGCAAAGAGGGATTTTAGTTCTCCCATGATGCTACCCCGCAACGACATGGGGCTTCCGCCACCACCACCGCCACCTGGGCCGCCACCCGGACCACCACCGCCACCACCCGGACCGGGAGGAGGAGGGGGAGCGCCACCACCGCCACCACCAGGGGGTGGGGGAGGTCCACCACCGCCACTTGGGGCACCACCGCCACCGCCGCCACTAGCTTTGATGGAACTTACGCGGGATTCTAACTGGTTAACTTTGCTTTCTATATTATTAACTTTACTTGAGAGGTTGTTAATCTGATTTGAGACATCTTGGAGGGAGGCATCGACCATTGTAGGGATCTTGAGCACGATAGTCATGATCTTCTCCACCACATCGCCGAGTCCTTCAACCCTCTCCTTCAATGGGGCCTCTGAATATTCATTCATTGTATTAAAAAATTCTTCTGCCAACTTCTATCCGCCTCTAATAAATAATAGCCCATAGACTAAAAAAATTTTTCTATGAGAATATTCGTTTCTAGTGTAATTTTTGTCAAAAGAGGTAAAAAAACTTTGGATTTTGAAAAAAAAATATCAAAAAATTCTGGCAAAAAATAAACTAGATCAACACTAGATCAGATTAGAGCCTAAG
>CAZEPC010000291.1:0-6367 GCA_964513765.1 uncultured archaeon | reverse complement strand
CGCCACCTACATCTTCACCATTGAGGATGGAATTATCGGATGGTTACTATCCGTAGTTGCCATAATCGCGGGTATAGTTGCTTTGGTATCAGCCTTCAGAAAAACTTCCACATTGTACTTGTTTTTGTATTTCGGTTTCAATTTTCTGATCTTTGCATTATTTACGCTAATGAGTCCTATATGGATCATAATAGAACTCTTAAGCGGCTTGGGGATCTTATCCACATTTATGGTGGTGAAAGAAAGCCCCAGAAGAAAGTTTTTACCCAGATTAAAAAGTAAAACGGCCAAGGGGCTTGTATTACTCCTGATATTGGCAATCGCCAGCCCCGTTACTGTGATATTTGGAGCGATGCCCAATTATTCTACTGAATATACATTGGGTACCGATATGGCAGCCGAAGAAATGGAGATTAACTTTACGTGGGCAAATACCACTATGCTAAACAATGAATCTCTTTATTGGATGCTCCAGGCAGACCAGCTTTCCCGAATCGAAGTTTCCGTGACATTACCCGTCATTTACAGGTTTAAAGGCGGGTGCGATGACAGAGAATGGGATATCCCAGTCATGGTAAATAATACCTTCGAGGAAGTGGAGAACATTCCCATCGATGAGATTGACACCTTGGATTATGTAGAGGACGGAATGCTGGAGGAATTTGCGAGAAACCTTACGGCGAATGGAATTCCAGTAGATTTCATGCCGTTGCTACCAAAAGAAAAATACTACATGTACCCTAATGATGTTAATATAAAAAGATTTCAAAAGACCTATGCAATCATGAAGGAATATGTGGAAAGAACGGGTTTGGAAAAGCTTCATCGGGGAATTGTGGTAGATACGGAAAGGGATTACTCGGATTTCGAGGAGAATGTAGCACTCTTCTGGAATGAAACAATCCATAAAGAGGGGAGAGAGATACTTACTAAAATGGTCGATCAGATGAAAAAGGACCAGTTAAAATGGAAAACAGGATTAACTGAATGGGATGAGGAGGTCTATAATGAATTGGTCGAAAACAAAACCACATTCGTGGCAGATGCAACATTCCAATACCATCTTGATGACTTTGTGGATGCGGACGATGAGCAGCAACATTTCTATCAAATCAGCATTATCCCCCCAAAAACATGGGATGTGGTCGGGGTTATGACCTACGACAAAGAAGAGAATTCAGAACATAATTTCTACGGATATTGCCGAGCAATTGATTACTTTTTTGGCGAAATGGGTGTTCCCTACCTCTACTCAGAGGATTCTGAACAAAATATCTTGAGAAAATTTAGAATTGCACAAAATTATGGGTATAAATTTGTTGGAATTTGGGCGGCAACTTCCGAATGTTGCGAAGCCTCCTTTCATGAAGACGGAAGTGGCTGGTGCGGCGGTTATGCCGACAGATTCGGATGGAAAGCATTGTATGAACTTTGTGAAGAATTAAACACCCCCGAATCTATAACATTTGAATTTGACGGAGAATTTTGGTATAAATGGACCTACATGCATGCACTTCAATTGGTAGATCTTTATATGGTCGGCAAACCCATCTATAGCAGTTGGCCATTAAACGATGTCCCACGGATCCGATGGTAAATAGAACATTATTAAAAAGAAATCATTAATTCCATCCAATTTTTTTATTTTTTCCTTTTCCCTTTTCTTTTTCTATTATTGGCAACTTCTCCTCGATATTCTTCCTGTATAATGCCTTCGTTTCCCCTTTATTCATTTTGTTTTTTGAATAATAGAAAAATAAATAAGAAAAATGAGAAAAAACAGACTTTTCTTTCAAATCTGTAAAGCAATATGGAACAGCTCTTGAAATTTAACTATAAAACTTGCGGTAAAAGGACTAATACCATCAATACAACCATATATAGAAAGAGAGCCGCCTTTGTTCCTTTTGAAAAATAATCCTCTCCTTCTTCTTCGGGGATGATTGATTTTATATTATACAGTTTTTCTTTCAGCCGGACTTTCCTTTTACTCATCAACATGGCCGACAGCCATTCCAGCGTTCCTTTGAAATCAGCTTTCTCCCACAACCAGAGAATAACATGCCAGAAACCCACGAAAATGAAGAAGATGAGCCATGTGAACCATCCTCCCATCTCTCCACCCCATACAGGTCCATCCACAAATGAATAATCGGTCCCACGGATCGCATTGAGAATTATATTGACTAATTTCAACGGAAATACCATCACCCATTGTAAGCACCATAAAGTAAGGGTAAGATTACCAAACCTTCTGAAAAACGTGGTTTTTTCCGCCAGCCTATCACCTTTACCTCTAACCTCAATATAATAGAGAACCAATATCATTACCACCAAGGCACCTGCCGTTGGAAGGAGCATATCATTCATATATTTATCATCTGCCAAAAATAGATAGAGTATCCCTAAAACTACAAACAAAAAGCTCAAGTAAAGAAGGTTTTTCAGCAGATCCTTTGAAATTTTTCCTTTCTCCTTTCGGATTTCAATCCCAATAATAATACCCAAGAACATAAGGGAAAGGTTCGGAAAAAGAGGAAACCAACCCAGATAGTAGGGAGATAAGAGAAAATAGACAATAAACATCCCGAAGCTCTTATCCTCAAACCAATAATCCCGCGGATTCATCATTTTTCCTTCAGCACTGTTCCAATATCCCGGAATTAATTTATAGATCTGACCAATAAGTGGGCGGATGAACAAGGTGACAAGCGTTAGGATAACCAAGATTTTCACAATTTCCTTTTGAGTCTTTCCAATCTTCTTTAGGTAAAGGTATATCGCAGAACTTATCATAATCCCTATTCCAATTGTACTTAAGATTTGAGAATGAAATACTGCGTTCACTGCACTCCTCCTGATTTCTTCCCAAGGTTCGGGAACAATGGAACCTAAGAGCATTCCATTCAAAATTGATTCCGAAAAATAGCCCAAAAAGGTAATAACAGCACCACGGGTCAGTTGTGTTTTCAAAATATGCTTAAATGCTTTATCATTCAGCTCCGCATTATCACCGCCAGCAGTTAGTTTTTCCCACCTCGAATGCATAGAGAAAGTATTACCTACTGCCGAGACCAAAATAAAGAGTGTATATAATGACCCGAAAAAGCCGAGTATAAGCACTAAGATATAAAACCAAATTGGCGCATCATCAAGGCTATATTCATAGACAATGTTCAACACATGAAATCCGAGGACACCAATAATGGCACCCCCCCGAAGAAAATCAAAGGCCACGATTCTTTTTGATTTTCTATTTTTTTGGGAGGATCCCGTGGATTCACGGTCCATTTCCTTAGAATTTTGTTTAACATCATTCATATTTAATATTGAGGGGATGGAATAGAAAAATCTTTAGAAAAAATCGACATCATGAAACTGCCAATTATATCCATCTGGCTACGAGATTAGATACACAGCATTAATAGAATTAAAAATGGGAAAAAATTCAGAGAAAATTGACAATACAATAATGTGTCCGGGAAACTAAGTTATTCAAAATCAATTGCATCCCGGGGACAGCCATCAACACAAAGTTTGCATCCCACACACTTACCCTCATCAAATTTTCGTTTACCTTCTTCATCGTAATACAGTGCCCCCGTAGAGCAAAGCGAAATACATTGGCCGCAATGTACGCACGCGTCCTCATTTATTCGGATGGTGGAACGGTCGTATTTGATATTGTTCTTTCTTAAAATCGATATGAATTCCTTGAATTTTTCGTCCGGGATACTCACCCGCAATCTTACTCCATGTTCAGTCAATGAATAATGGACCACGGTGAAATTGATATCTAAATCCAGTACACTCCCGATGAATTTACCATAGTCCTCAATAGTGAGAACCGCCTTCTTATCGAAAATTAAATCTAAAATAGACATTTCATTTTTCAACCTCCGTGTTTTGTTCTTCTTTCATCAATTCTTCGGCCGATATAAGCCCCACTACTTTTTCCTCTTTATCTAACACGGGCAAGGATGAGATCTTGAACTTTTTCATGGTTCTCACCGCGACATCGATGGGACATGATTGTTGTATGGTGTGCACTTTTCGCTTCGGGATCATTACCTCTTTTAAAGAATCCCCGTTTCCTGCAACAGCCTTTGCAACATCAAAGGTGGTGAGAAATCCCCTTAATTTATGATCCTCATCGACCACCACGATATGATTTTCATTTTTCTCCAAGAATTTCTTCGCTACATCTTTTAAGTCCGAATCCTCATGGACGGTAATGGCATGCTTCATCAAAGATCTTACCAATGTTGCCTTGGAAGAATCGGGTAGTGGATGAAATTCCATAGAAGTCGAAAGCTTTCTTACAGGTTTATAAAGCATGAATCCCTTATTTGCCACCCAATCTTTGAGTTCCTCGGCAATTTTGCGTGCTTTATACATAGAAGTGGTTGATGAAACCTTCACTCCTTTTCCGTTAATCTCAATTTCTCCTGATTTCAAATCGTTGTATGACACTTGTTTTATTGTGGGACGGCTACGTGTCCCCGTAGAATAATCAACTACATTTGTGAGAATATCCTTGTTTTTCACAGCACAGTTCTTGGCGATCCTCTCATTAAGAATAGGAATAGGAATACCTAACCCTATATAGCACGAAGTTCCGTAGCCTTCAATACTTGCACCTGCCAGATATTCAGGACTCATGTTTTTCATATCTCCCATAACCATCAAAGTTCCAAAATCAGATTTGGGTTCATGTTGAGTCCCTTCGGAGATGACCATTCCTTCCCCTCCCGCTAAGAACATTCTGGTTCCGACTCCAATGGTTTCGTAATTGGGGTCATTATTTAAGGGAGATAATTCCCCTGCTCCCCCATAGGTGGCATTTCCCAAATTGGGCAATAATTTCCCCATGTAGGTATATATCGTCTTTTTTGAGGTATTGACCGCACAATTATAATGTTGATAACAGTTGCGCGGATTTGTTAATATTGCTTGGTTGAGGTCATCAAGGGTAATTGATGCCTTAAGCTCGGTTCTCGGATAACAATCGGTTCCATAGGCAGTTGCTTTCAGCTTTACATTATGGCCTTTGAGCAAATCTTCCAATACATGACCGCCCCCGTATTTAAAATTGCGGGGAGAGGCCATCCTTGTAACGCCCAGATACACATCTGCTGCGGCATTACCGTGATAAGCGTGAACATCATTAAGCCAAACATGTTCAGGTTTAATAGGAGGATCGCTATGACCAAAATTGAGGAAAGCACCGCTTGAACACATGCAGCCAAATGTACCTGTTGTAACAACATCTACATCTTTGGCCGCCTTTTCCGAACCGTTTTCCTCGACATAATCGATCATTTCCTCTGCCGTTAGAACAAAGGCATCTCCGGATTCGATTTTACGATTTATTTCCTCGTATGTTTTTTCTACTTTCAAACTAATAACCTCCATTGTAATTTGGTGATTTTAATATAAAATTACTGGAAATTTTATTTCTTGTTTCTTTTACACTTTGAGTTTCTGGTCTCAGTGTCTTTAACTTTTAAAAGAATCCATACAAAATAAATTCTTAACATCTTGTTATTAAAAAAAAGAGATTTTCTTATGAAAATTCAATCATTCGATTGATGCTGACTTCAGCCTTTTCTGCAAGCTCTTTGGGGACTCTAATCTCAAAATCAGATTCTTTTTCGGTTCCAATTGCCTCTAGAGCCTCAATAATATTATCCAAATCTAAAGCCTTCATTCCTTTACAAATCGAATTTTTGGACAGAGGATAAAACTTTTTCTCGGGCATTTTGTCCTTGAGGAACTCCAATAACCCAATTTCTGTACCTATAATTGCCCCAAAAGGAATTTCATTGTTTTCCACATACTTACGCATTTGAGCGGTGGATCCAACTACATCTGCCCGATCTTGAACCTCAGGTGGAGATTCCGGGTGCACTAAAAGAAAAGCATCGGGATGAGCTGCCTTGATCCTCTCTACATCCTGAACCGTGAATAAATTGTGATAGGGACAATTTCCATCTTGGGGAACGGTTATTAAATCTATATCATCTGTTTGTTTTCTCACATAAGTGGCCAAGTTTCGATCGGGACCAAAAAGAATTTCATTCGTATCCCATTTCTCGGCGGTTTTTTTACAAATTTTAACCGAATTAGAGGAGGTACAGCACACATCGGCATGTGCCTTAGCCTCCGCGGTTGTATTCACATATACGATCAATGGTGCATTTGGGTATCTCGATTTATACTCAAGGATTGTTTTTTCATCGAGATAATCCGCTAAGGGACATATTGCTTCTTTTTTATTGGGTAATAGAACGGTTTTTTCTTGATTCAAGATGGACGCCGTTTCTGCCATAAAAGTGACCCCGGCAAAAAGAATATAGGGTGTGTC
>CAZEPC010000290.1:5144-6376 GCA_964513765.1 uncultured archaeon | reverse complement strand
GCCAAGCCCGAATCGGTCCAAACATTTGGGGTTGAATATGGGTGAGTATTCGGGATCCGTCGGGTCCTTGCCATATGAAATTTGTGTAGGGCCAAGGGGCATCCGGATATTCTTCCGCGTTTCCCCAGACCTTAGTGGTGAAAAACGAGTCACCGCCGCTTTTTTTAATAATTTGCGGCATGTTCCACGCATATCCAAAAGTATCGGGAGTCCATTCTACTTTCGGCATTTCCCCGAAATGCTTGAGGAAGTAATGCTGCCCGTATAATCTTTGCCGAATAAATGCCTCCCCGGAGGGCATACGGCAATCTGGCTCCACCCAAGATCCCCCCACCAATTCAAAATTTCCCTCTTGGTGGGCATCTTGTATCTTTTGAAATAAATCAGGATGTTTTTGCCGGATAAACTCATAGGTAAGGGCTTGGGATCCCGCAAAACAAAAATTCTCAATGTTTTCCCCGTGAAATACGGCCTTTTGATAGGTCACATAGGCTTTTTCAATTGTTTGTGCCAGCCTCCACTCCCACGCAATATCCAAGTGGGATTGTCCGACCCAGTACAATTCGCCCTTATTTTCATCCCATCCCCCTTCTTTATCCGTCCATTCCTTCCATTGTCGGTCTACCAATTTCTCAAATTCCTCGTCCTTCAATGATAGGTCAATAAGCCACCGTCGAAAATCATCCTTATCGGGTTCTTTGAGCCTTTTTTCTCGGGTAAAATCCCGTTTGGCTCCGCTGTAGCGACCAATCGGAGATCGTTCTTCTGCTAAGATTTTGTAGTCCTTTTCCGTTCGATCCTTCACCTTTCTAACCATTTCTCTTTCTATTGGGGATATGCACGATGATATAAGAAGCTAGCGAAAATTTTAGTTGCTATTGTTTAAATCTTTGACAAAATATACCCTTGAGTTTAGTTTGAAAGGAAAACGGTTCCAAAACTTAAGTTTTATTTGCTTCATCTTTTTATAATTCACCTCTTGTTTTATAAATAGAATACATGAGCTTCGGCGAATGGGAAAAAATGAAATCGAAAGACATCACGTGTGACCAAATGAAGGAAAAGATATGAAACGGAATGATATGAAATAAAATCACAGGAAACGGAATCTGATTAACCAGAATCACACGAACCGAAACTACACTAAATAAATTCACACGAACAATATGAAATCGACCGAACAATATGAAATCGACCGAACAATATGAAATCGACCGAACAATATGAAATCG
>CAZEPC010000290.1:0-5044 GCA_964513765.1 uncultured archaeon | reverse complement strand
CGAACAATATGAAATCGACCGAACAATATGAAATCGACCGAACAATATGAAATCGTAGAGAAAAATCCATTTGGCGGAAGTACCAATAAATATAAATCGAATAAATCATGGAGATGATAAATGTGAAGAAAAAATACAAAGAAAAGTTGCAAAAATTTTGGAATGGGCTGAAAAAGTTTGGAGAAGTCCTCCTTATCGGGATAGGAAAGGCATTCAATTTATTGTTCCGGAGAGATTCTCCTTACGGGGCTCGAGCCTATCAACCGGTAAATCAACCAATTTCGCTGGAACGATCTGCCCAATATGTCCTTTTGGATGAGGAAGAAAACAAGGAATTGAAGCAATACATAGAGGATACCCATAGACAAAAGCAAGAATATTGTAACAAGTTCCCTGCAGTTCCCTATTGTAGAGATTACTCTAACTCGTCCATGGGCTATTAGAGGTCCTCAATATTAAAGTTCCTCAGTTGATTTTGTTGTATTGCTTATAAAAGAGGTTAAAGAGGTTAAATATTTCATCTAAAAGAGTTGAAATTTATTTTTTTTTAAGGATTAAGATTTCCCTACTTTAGAATCCTTATATATTAACCCTATTTTTCAGATATAATAGAGCGAATTTTATACTTTAAGTAAATTAATCTTTTCCATATATTTTAATGATTATATTGATAAACATAAGGAAAATCTGAAAAACCTCGGAAAGCACAAGACGGGAAAGGCATGTCTGTACATTAATAAGTTAGAGGACATTGATATTGAAGTCTTACGGGAAATGATAAAGGATTCGCTACAAAATATGGAAAAAATAATAGAAGTTTATAAAAAAAGAATGGAGAAATAGTTCTTAGTTCTCTTCTCCATTCGTTGATTATTCGCACATTATATCCGCTGATTCTTACACATTATTCTCTTTTATTTAAAATATCCATCTCAATCAGACCATCTTTTAATTCAATGATCCTATCGGTTTTTTCTGCCACGTGTTGATCATGGGTAATGACCAAGAAGGTTGTACCGAATTCATCGTTTAACTCCCGTAAAAGATCATAGACTTGCTCGGTGGTATCGCTATCAAGATTGCCCGTGGGCTCATCGGCTAAGATGATCTCCGGATTATTCATTAAGGCCCTGGCGATGGCGGTCCTCTGTTGCTGCCCGCCGGACATTGCTTTGGCATTGTTATTTATCACTTTCCCGAGTCCCACCCGTTCGAGGAGCATGATTGCACGGTCTTTGATTTCTTGTGTTAATTTTTTATCCTTTATGGAATAGGGCATCAATACATTTTCCAAGGCGGTAAATTCGGGGAGCAGATAATGGAATTGAAAGATAAACCCGATCGTTTCATTTCGGAGCTTTGCCAATTCTCCTTTGTCCATATCGGTGGTCTTAATGCCGTTTATCCATACATCTCCCTCTGTAGGGGTATCCAACGTGCCAATAATATTGAGCATAGTCGATTTCCCACTGCCGGATTGGCCGATTACGGAGTTGAACGAGTTTTTCTCCAGTTCCAAATTTATTCCCTTCAGAGCCTTCGTTTTTACGATCTTTCCGTAGACTTTGGTAATATTCTTTAATTTTATTGCCGTGGTATTGTTTTCCGTCATCTTTTAGCCCTCCCGAATAATGTCAATGATATTTAATTTCTTGGATTTCCGTGCGGGGATAAACCCGGCCAGAAGCGAAGATACAATCGCAATTACCGCCGATAATCCGATAAATTGAAAATCGAGGGTGATATCAATGATGGGATTTCCGTTGGTATCGGTGGCAAAGGTTCCAAATGCCCATAACATGAGAACTCCCAAGCTCACTCCCAAAATGGTCCCTCCTAGCCCCAGAAGGAAGCCCTCATAAAGAAAAATGCGGGATGCTTTGACATCGTCCGTCCCCATCGCCTTTAAAATTCCGACTTGCTTCGATTTCTGAAGTACGGTAATTGCCAAAATACTCGCTATTGCAATCACCACAGATATCAACACAAATGCCTGGATAAACACGCTGGAGATGGTCTGTCCTTGGAGCCCCGAGAGGAGAGATTCGTTTTGTTCCTTCCAATCGATGATTTCCAAACCTCCTAAGTCACGGCTTATGCTGGTGTTGACCGTCTGGGCCACCAGATCTGCATCGAACACCTTATCTACTTGGATTACAATGGAATTGGCCACATCGCCGGGCGTATAAAGATCCCGATAGGTCTCATTATTAGTGATTACCCAAAGTTCATTCAGGCTGGCAACTCCTAAATCAAAAATGCCAGCTACCTCCACCTCCCAGCTGTCAAGGATTGGATTGGGCGTCTTTTTTGTCTCTAAGGTATCACCAATGGAAATTTGATATTTTTCGGCCAAATCCCTTCCGATAATTACCTCGTTAGTATCGGTCGGTTTAGACCCCTCAAAATCATCGTTATAATAGTTATAAATCTGATTTGCCCCTTCCAGTTCGAAGCCCTTCACTAAAATTTGAGTGCCGGAACTGGAGAAGTTCATAATATATGAAATATTTTGCAAGTTTTTGGTGATGTATTTAATGTCCTCTATTCCTTCAATATCGTCCACAATTTCATCGGGATCCTCTACCACCCCAAGTGTTTCGTTGGATTGGATAGTGATATGAGCGGAATTTCCTACTGTACTGTCCACCAAACTTATTTGCAGGCTGTCAATCAAAAGGCCCACAAATATTTGTACCGAGATTCCAATCGCAATCCCCAAAATGATGAGTGCCGTCTGCTTTTTATCGGATTTAAGAAAGCGTTTCGCCACTCTGAACGCAAATGACATGTTAGTTTTCACTTCCCTCCAATATTTTCTTCCGTAATTCTATGATATCATCGAATGTTTTTAGAATCATATCGTACTTTATATTTTTCTTATTCACTTTATTCATATGTACCGCATTTCCCCCTAAAATGACCTTGGGGGGCTCATCAACCTCCTCGTGAATCCTCTCAAGTGTTCGTTTCGTAGCCACTAAATGATAGGGATTGGTTACCGAAATGGCGATATAATCGGGGTCCTTTTTCTTAATCGAAGCCACAATGACATCTTGCGGGGTGTCGTTTCCCACGAAGGTCGCATTAAAGTTGGCAATTGTGAAAAAATCGGTTGCCATTCGTGCTCCCAGGATATGGTATTCCTTGGAAGGACAAATGATCATCACGGATTTATTCACTTTCTTCTTATAATCCTTGTCTCTCTCTTTTAATACATACGGATAGCAGTTTTCCATAATGGTGAGGATAATTCCCGTGTATACATGTTCCTCCCAAATCCGAAGTGCTTGCTCTTCATACCTGTATATAATCTGATTAAGGGTTGGGGCCAGAATTTGGGAATACAATTCCACAACCCCGACCTCTCCTTTTTTGAGCTTGTCCATGATGTAAAAAAAGGCTTTCTCCTTGTTTTCATCTTGTATTTGTTGAATAAAATCATCGCAAAATGGATGCATCTTTTTTTCACCTATTTGAAAATCCTCAACATTAAAATTCTCAGCATTAAAATTCTCAGCATCAAAATTTTCCATGTCTTTATCCCCATAGAAAAAATCTTATAATTATTGTTTGTCAAGAATTCTCGATATTATAATAGTGTTGGATACAATACCTTAAAGGTTTTGAGCTTTTAGGGTATAAGTTAAGGATTTAATCCAAAATATTTAGGCAAATTTATCCTATTGTATTGAAAAAAAAAAAAATTTTCATTCTTTATGATATGAGATTTCTAAAAAATGTCTTTAAGGTCACCGATATGAAAGTTTTTCTTATTTATAGAATAAATTAATCTTGGAAAGATCATGAAAATTCTTTATGCAGTCAACTCTAATGGTCAAGGTCATATCAATAGATCCCGTATTTTTATTAAGGCTTTATTAGGAATCGGGCATGAGGTAAAAGTGTTTGTCTCTGGCAAAAAGCCCCCTCAATATTTTACAGATCTTGCTCCCCATGTCTGTTTCAGATACAGTTTCCATGGTATATACCGAAATAATAAAGTTGATGTGATTTCTACATTTATTAAAAATATCCTTAACTTTTATGAGTATAATTGCTTGTATAATGAGTTAAAGAAACATATCCTAAAAGAAAGATATGATTTGATCATAAGCGATTTAGAACCCCTTAGTTCTCTGGCCGGGAAAAAAACCAAAACAATCGTAGTAGGAATAGATCATCAGCATGCTGTGTTTCATCCCTCATCTCCTAAGATAAAGGGGTTTTTAAGAGATAAATTCATTGCATATTTTATTACTACTCTTTTTCTTCCCTCCTATCGACATATTTTTTCAATAGATTTTACCAATAAGCTAAAAACTTACAAGAAACGAACGGTTGTCCCAATTGTACAAAACAAACATTTATTGGAATATAAGCCAAAAAAAGGAGAATATTTTCTATGTTATTTGCCAACTGTAAGTCAAGATAAAATACTGCGGGTTTTTTCCCAATTTAAGCAGATGAAATTCATCGTATATGGTTTCAACACCCGCATGGTAAAAAAGAATATTATATTTAAAAAAACCGACAGAAAAGGGTTTTTAGAGGATGTAGCTAATTCAAAAGCGGTTATTTCCAATGCCGGGTTTATGTTACCGGTGGAAATATGTCATTTTAAAAAGGTTTTATGGGCTCTCCCCCTTAAAAATCAATTTGAACAATGCTATAATGCCATACAATTGCGGAAAAATGGGATTGCTTTCACAAGCTTCGAGTTTTCCTCCTCTAAGTTCTTAGATTTCTTAAAGTGGGCAAGAAAAAAAGATTTTACCCCCTCTGAGATAAAGATTATTAAAGATACAAAAATGGTTGATATCCTTTTAGGTTTTGTAGAGAATATGAATAAAATGGGAGGATATCAAATCGCAAAAAATGTCAGATTATCAAAAGAAAATATGTATAATTCCCAGAAACAAGATAGCGGCTACCCTGAGATCAGCACTTAGAATTTTTTATATTTAATAAATCTCATAACTCTCTCATTAATCTCTCATTAATCTCTCATTAATCTCTCATAACTCTCTCATTAATCTCTCAT
>CAZEPC010000289.1:0-6383 GCA_964513765.1 uncultured archaeon | reverse complement strand
TCTTAAATTTGCATCCATAAAATAAAACCAACTTTTAGTTATAAAATTCTAAAAACACACAGCTTAAAACTCAATATTAGTATTTACCTATAGGATCTTATTCATCTCACCCAATAAGTTCTCCAAATGATCTGCCAAGATGGGCAGGTGTTTCTCACTCAGTTTAATTGTTCGTTTATTTCGGGATAAGCTTAAGATATGAAAATTCAGATCGGATACTGGAATCGTTTTCAAGAAGATAACGGCACTTTCTTTTCCATTTTCATCACTAGAATCTTTCTCCGAAGAATTCCCATTCGGTGAAATGAAATCCAAATCAACCGTAGTTGAATTAGGAATAATATCGTATTTTTTCATCTTCGACATTGCATCGATAAAATGGGGTGCAACCGCTTCACAAACTTCCAAATATTCTTTTTTAGAGTAATGAGACGCCATTTCCAAGTAATCTTGAGTAAGTAAAACAGTGGCAGATGAAAAAGTATTCTTTGCATATTCCTTCAGTCGTTCTTTTATTAGATTGGCTTTGGGTTCCTGTTTCATAACCCCTCTGGAAAAGGCCTTTAATAATGTCCCTCGATCATGGATAGATGTTTGAAATATCTCATATTCATACTCTATTTTCATTTTCTCAATCTTTTTCTTAAGCTCTTTGATTCTTTTCTTCATTTCAGAACTTTTCTCAGGCTGAATATCTGGATCGATTTTATGGAAGAGTATATTTATTTTCGGGTCTTCTTTTAAGGAGCCTAAAGTTTTTAGAATATCCTTTAGGTAATCTAAGGCTGTATCAAATCTCTTTGGATCTTGCATATCAATAACGAAGAAGAGATATTCGGTATTGGTAAATACCCGATATTTCTTCTTAAAATAAGTACTGCGAAACTTTTTTTGTCCTCCAAGATCCCACGTCGTGAATCTAAACCCAAGAAATTTTGTATAAGACAATTTTGATCGGGATACCCCTCTTGTAGGTCTATTATCAATGGAGGAAAATTTTTGTTGAAGAGTTAAAATAATTGAAGTTTTTCCACCAAAATCAAGACCTGCGAATATAATCTTTTTATCCTTCATCTCTAAATCACATCATGCTCTCTTATTTTGCCTTATTGTTTGAAATCCTAGAATTAAAAATATAAAGATAATATTTTGGAGATCTAATCCGAGGATTTGTTTTGTCTTGTATTCATTTATTATTGAGTATTAAGTTCTTCAACAATATCTGTGAGAATGTATAGATCATTTGCATGAAAATCTGGTTCAACCTCTACATTAAAATCCACATCTGAAACATACATATCGTGTTTTGTTCCCCGATGAATCAATACGGTATTTATACCGACTTTATGGGCTGGAGCAACATCTTTATCAATTCTATCTCCTACATAAATAACTTCTTCTGGCTCACATTTAATTCGATGCAAAAGTAATTCAAAAAGGAATTTATCTGGTTTTCTAACTGATTCCTCATCCGATATGAGAATGATATCAACCATCGTATCCAATTTTAGCCTCAAGATTTTTTCCCATTGTTTTTTTGGAATTCCATCGGTAATGATTGCAATCTCTATACCTCTCTTTCTTAGCATCTTAAATGCTTTTTTTACATCCCGAAACAGTTTAAAATGTTTGACCTTTTCCCGATGATAACCGATGATGCCTGCAGTCACCAATTTATTTTTATTAATATCCCCAATCTCAACTTCAGGGTCATTTTCCAACCGAACTAAAAGATTATCAAAATGACTTTGGTTATTACTTCCAAATTGCTTTACAATTTTTTGTAATGTGTGGTATGCATAATCTGGATCCACATTGAGACCGTATTCCAGCATCATTTCAATAGAAGCCCTACGTGCTTTTTCAACAAGCAAGGTTCCATTGAAGAGTGTGTCATCCAGATCAAAGGCCACATATTTTATAGTCATTTTCATTTCCTTTTTTTATTCAATCAAATAAGAAATTTTCAATATTTTAGATCTTAAATTCTAATGGAATATATCTTCTAATAATTAAGGGAATGGTAAATATTTTTTTTTATAAGATGGTTTCTTAATTAGTAAGTATTACTTAAGATATTAAAAATAGTTTAAACAAACCAAATAAACCTAATAAAAAAATGATCAATTATGCAAGCATCTGTAGCAATTAGCTATTTCCACAGAAAAATCGGGCCTATGGTCTATTATTCCTTTCCTGAACTTGTTCTTGATGAGAAAGAAAAGATTAGACTCGCCGATATCATGGATCAAGCGTTTGAAGAGGGTTTTTTTACACATAAATTTAGCAACCTCTATTCTATGAATTATTATTTCGAGATTCCGAGTGATTGGGCCAGAGGAAATAAGGAGATGCTTATGATAAGCATAATTGTTGATGTAACTCCCTCACCAGAGGTAGAGGATACCATTAATCTATGGTGTGAGGCTTTTGCCAACAGATTAAAAACAGAAGATACTGCATTCAAAGCCTTTTATGATAAAGAAGATCCCCAAGTCAGAGAATCCGACATAGATGATATGGAAAAGAGTATGGAAAATATTCAAGATTGGCTTCAAGAGATATATTGGTTGGCGATTGAAGAGTTAAGGGAGAAATCTGAGGAAGAAAAGTGGGCAGAAATAATGAGCAAACCGCAGATATTTAAAATCATAAAAAAACTTTCTAAGGGCCCAATGAAGAAGGAAGATCTGCGGCGCTATTTTGAAACAATCTTTCCAAAATTTTCTTTTGATGATGTGTTTAATAAACTAGAAGAAGAAAAATTCATCTTTTCAAATGTAATTGGACATGAAACATTCGTTTTATTGGTAAAAGAAGTTAAGATTACACGAGTCCCACCCAATTGTGTTATTGATTTGAAAGAAGATAATCCTGAGTTAGAGGATTTGACCCAGATTTATATCGGAGAGGTAGCGGATTTCTTTGAATCCTATAAACCCAATCCTTTGGATGGATTTGAACTGTTTAAGCTCTTTGCAAATCCCAAGATATACAACGTAATTTCGCAACTTAGGTCGGGGCCATTATCCCGAGATAAGGTTCTATCTATGGTTTCTGAAAAAGCGAAAAAAAATTTACAAGAAAATTTAAAACTCCTTGAAGAAAAAGAAATAATCCAAGAATTTTCTTATTCGGGAGAAAATCTCTATTTGCTAAAATCAGATGTTATGTTACGGGCAACATTTCCAGAGTACCTCAAAAAATTACTTCCAAAAGACTCAAAGGGGTATGTTGCAAAATCTTTATCGCCAAAACAGGTATCTGAAGAAAAAGAACTCGAGAAGTTGGAAGGAGGAGAACAAGGAATAACCGCCGCCAGCAATGAGGAATTGGAGGAAGAAGAAATCCCAATTAGTGCGGATACTGGTTCCCCCGATACATTTCTTAAAGACAGAAAAACACCTTCCTTTTCCCTTGCAAATAATAGGAAAAATGCACAATTTGAAGGACGAGAGATACAAAACGGGGAGGATATAGGTGCCTCATATCTATACTCTCTTGATATGGAAGAGGAATCCAATCCTGAAGATCAAGAACTAATTTCTGAAAAATTTAAAAAATTACTCAAAGTCGATGAGGGAGAAGGAACCGAAAGTGAAAATGATAAAGAAAGTCAAAAAGAATAAGTACGTCAAAATTCAAATAAATAGTAGAAGAACGAAAAAACCTAGGTGTAAAAAAATTGCTTGAAAACGTATTCATAGTGAAAAAAGATTCAAACGAACTTATCTTTTACGGGCAGCTCTCTGATTCACCAATAGAAAACTTAGAAACTGTTCTAGGTCAAATAATAATGAAAGCAGCCTCACAATCAGTTGGGGCAAAAAAATCATTAGCCCTCAAACAAGGAAAATTCTTATATGGGGTATTTGAAAATTTTTACATTATTCTCCATCTTAAAAAAGGAATCTCCAAGTCAAAAGGAATGTCTCTGCTTAAAAAATTAGGAAAAGATTTTAAAAAGAAGTATAGTCGGCAATTACTTCAATATGCAGGTGATAATTCTATTTTCTCGGGTTTCTCCAAATCAATTCAAGAGGCAATTTCAAAGAAGGAAGAGAAAACAAAAGAAAAAGAAAAACCCTCAATCAAGCCAATAAAGACCCCACGACCGACTAAAAAACCAAAAATTAGTAAAAAGATGGAGGAAGAAGAAAAAACTAAAAAGGTAAAAGCGGAAAATTTAGATGAAGGTGATGTTGTTGAAGACGAAGATGGCTCAATTCCTCTTTCCCAAAGAAGAGGAATGATCAAATTAAAGAAATCGAAATCTACCTCAGCCACTTCGGACGATCTTTCTGCCGATAAACCAATTATCAAACCATCGACTGACCGTGAGGCCTATCCAGATGGAATACCTGATTATGCGAGAGATGAAATTCTATTTAACGAAAGTTTTGATGTTCAGAAAAATTTTGAATGCGAGCTAGTTGATTACAATGTTTCCGTTATAGATGTGAGACTTAACATCTCCCCACAACATATTTATACCATAAGGATTGATTTCACAAATTACCCAGAAACCCCGAAAATCACAATTTCAGACGGTTTAAAGAAAGAATTAGGAAAACCAATGGAAGAAATCAGTTACTTTTTGAAGAATTGGGATCCAAAAATCCCCCCCCATATTACTGAAATCGTGTATGAATTAGAGAAGTTATTGATTAGATTTAAGTCCGAGGGCAAATTGGGAGCGACTCAAGAGATGCCTGATTATGTCCTCCCAGAACTGGAACCATTAAAAGGGGATATTAAATATGACCCCAATGTTGCTCAGACAGGTGAGGTTGAACCGCCCAAATATGACGGCTCAGAATTAACCGACAAATACAAGTCAGAAAGACAAGAACAAGAAGAAAAAGCAGCTACTAAACCACCGAAACCGAAACCGGTCCAATCGAAAAATCCAACGAAAGCAGGACCAAAAAATCCCAAAACACAAATGGGAAAGAAAAAGAAAAATAAGGACAAGGACAAAAAACGAAAAAAATGGAAATTTGGACGAAAGAAAAAGAAAAAATAGAGTTCTTTACAGAACAATTTACCTCGTCCCATTAAAATTCATCTAAAATATCCAAATTTTCCCAAGTGAGGATCTTCGCATCATCTTGTATTATCAAATCATTCATTTCTGAACAAAAATTTCATTTTCATTCTCCAACACAAAAGTAAGTTTTTTGGATTAACAATAATATTTTTTCCTTTTCTTAACTTTAAGAGAATAAAGATTTTTGCAGAAACATTCCAAATGAGGATTTTAATGTCGCCGGGATCTATATCCAAAAATAAGACCGATGAAGAAACGAAACAAGAAGATGATCTATCCAGTTATAAATTCATTTTAGGGGATTTTGGGATTCAGATCTTAGCTGCAATAGCAAAAGGGGCAAATACACGTAATTCAATCATGACGCTTAGTGGAGTTCCTATGGCATGTGTCAAGGGCAGAACACCTGTACTTCAAAATTTAAACTTGATTTCCAAGATTGGGCTCAATAACTACGTAATAACGAAAAAAGGCGTGAAATTCCTCAAACTTATGCAAAAATCAAAAGATTCAGATAAATTATAATCATAATCACTTATAATAATGGGGCAATGACGATCTCAAGACAAGAAGAGCCTGCCAGGGCAATGACAACGGCGCACCACACCGAGCCCCAATATTATGAACTATTTTATAAATTAGAATGAGTTAAATGTTTTTTTTATATTAATTAGAGCTTCTCTATTTTGAAAAAATCTACATGTTTTATCTCTTTCATTTCTTGAAATTTTCGAATTAAATACATGCCATCAAAAATTTGGAGATTATTTTTTGATTTAATTATATTAATATCTTGGGAATTAAGGACAAAATAATCTTCTACCTTGAAGTTTGGCCCTTTTTTAGAAATACCCGTGGTATGAATCATCTTAAAACGTTCTATAAGTTTGCCGACTTTTTCAATTGTTTTTTCTTTTACTTCTTTAAAAACCAATTTTAGTTTCCATATGTCACCCTCTTCCCTAATCGGATAACATGTTATTCGGGAAAGGCTTTTACCAATTGCATATATGAGTAATACTTGATTTGTATCCGAATATTTATGGGGGAGATCCTCGGATACTAATAAATCCCAATATTTTTCCTTCTCAACCAAATAGCCAAGGGTTATATCTTGTTTTTGGGATTGTGTCTTTTTTCCTCTTGAATTTTCTTTATTTTTCAATCACATCAACCCTTTTGAAATTTGATATGGGGTTTTCATGAATATGAATATCCCCAATCTGATATTATAATTTCGGTGGGATACAATTAAAATATTTCTCACTTATTTTTAGAGCCTTTTTTACGGTTCCCGTGGTTTTCCTCGTGTGGACTGTTATAGTCCGTTTAT
>CAZEPC010000288.1:0-6412 GCA_964513765.1 uncultured archaeon | reverse complement strand
TTTCTTGTTAATTTATTTTGTATTTGTTGCTTATGGGATTGTAAGTTGAATCTGATCTTAAGATTATCAATTTCTTTCATTGTTTTAACTATTTCATCTGGTATGGGATTCAGCTCCCCGCTATAATAAAGATTGCCAGAGGTGTAAATTATAACTTCTTTTTTCACTTTTTGAAGTATTTTTATAAGGTCTAAGATCTTGGGGTGAGCGAGAGGTTCGCCACCGGATATCTGGACTTTTTCTATGTTTAGGTATGGAATATCATTTATTATTTCTTCAAATTTACTCGATGAAATGATTTCATTTCGCCGCGAGTTCGCCATCGAAGAGCAAAATTCACAATTGAGATAACATTTTCTGCAAATTTCTATTAGTAACTCTTTTTTTTCACCCATTTTCTCATTCCTTTTCCGCTACTAATTTATTATAAAACAATTGATATAATTAAAACTTTATATCATATTGATCTTTTTGATTTACTATTACATTCTTTAAAAATATTTTAAACCCCAAAAAAATTACTATTCATTATGGATATAACGGATCTTCTTGACATTAAGCACAAGAAAATTCCCAGAACCAATATTGTCTTTACGGAGAAGACCTTCAAATGGTGTCAATTGCCATATCCAAATCATCCAAATGGGTGCCCCAATTTTGGAAGAAATGAATTATGTCCTCCAAAAACCGAATTGAAGGAGGAATTTATTAAAAAATTCAACCATTTTTATTTAATCTATGGAATATTTGATTTTGAAACATATTTAACCGAGATGAAACGGCGGCATCCCCAATGGAGCGAGAGAAAACTGAAATGCGTACTTTACTGGCAAGGTTCTGTTAAAAAGAGGATGAGAGAACATATTGAACAGATAATGTCCTCTAATTCTTCAGAATCCCTTCTTAAGTACATGAAAAATTCCAAAAATGGTCGAAATGATAAAAACAATAATAGTAATATTACTAGTAAAAAAGCTGCTAAAAGAAGGAAGCACAAGATATATCTTTTCTCCTCGGGCTCTGGCTTTAAAGTTAATAACTTAAAACAAAAGAGGATCTACAGCATGGAGGCGGTGGGGATGAATGTTTTTAAGATACTCAAAAAGAGTGGGATTGATTTTGAAACAAAACCCAAAACCAAGATAAATATCGTGAATTTACTTTGTTCCTTTAAGCCAATTTATTAAAAGAAAGTATTGAATAAGAAGAAAAAAATTAAATAAAATCAGTAATTAAGCTAAGTAGGTTACAAAGACAATTTAAATGGCCTAAAATGCATAAAATCTGCACAATACAGGGCCGAGGTAGTCTAGTGGCCAGGCGACGGCCTGCAGAGCCGTTTAACGCAAGTTCAACTCCTGCCCTCGGCTCCACTTTTCTTTTTCTGTTTTTCAAATAATTCATTCTAATACATCCTGGGCTCTTTTTCGATAAATAAAATGTTTTCCGCTAATCCCAAAAGTCTTTTAATTTCTCCGATATATCCCTTAGTATAAAAATTCTAAAAAATACCCCTTACCTGTTTGTAAAAGTCAAATAGCAAAATTGCTATGAATCGCTCAATGTTAAAAAAAATTAGAGAAAAAAAGAGAAAGAACTCTTCAATGCTAAGTGGAAAACCTATCCATCAGATCATACTTTTTTTATTTATATAGTTTCTTTTCGGCTTTTCTCTTTAATTCAAATCCAATCTCGAAGATGATGAAAACCGTGCTGAAGAAAAACACGTACAACCACACTCCCGCCCAGTCCAACGAATCATCCCATAAATCCATAAATAATGCACCAAAGTTATCAAACGGTTTGCTCAGCTCCACATACCAAGGAGTATGCTCTCCAGCATCATGTTTTCCTTTGGCATCATAAACAATCTCAGTATCTTTTTGTTGTAATTCGGCCATGATTCCTTCCTCTGAGAAAGTATCTGCCTTCAAGAGCGTCCAACCGTGTATCCCCCCCGAGTCCAAATCATCGGGTCTATGCATATCGGTTGCGGTGATTTTACCGAAACCCGATTCATTTGCCCAATTAAGGGATTCATAATCATACACATTTTGAATAAGCGAGTTATCATTCACAATTTCCACATAATCTACTCCCCATGCTAAAAGCTGAGCTCTGGTGGGATGAGTATCCATCTCGGCTTCATTAATGCTCCATGGGATGTGGTTTATTACCACAACGGCATCTTGTCGATGTGCCTCACCGATTGCATCTTGGATCTGCTGGTCTGTTGGTTCATCTGGTATGGGAAACTCTTCAAAATCCCAATTATCCAACCCGAGAAAGTTGATATGACACCGATCGGTGGTATATTCCATCCCTAAGATTAATACAAACTCCCCTTCCAACACCTGTTGCATTTCTAGTACCGCTTCTCTATGTTCCATTGTATTGTGGTCCGTGATTACGCATGCATTATAACCCATGTGCTGGTGCCATAGTACATTCTGCTTCAATGTGAGTTCTCCATCGCTATATAAGGTATGTGAATGTGAATCAAACACCACATTATATCCTTCAGTTTCGGCGGGGATTTCAATTGGATCCACATTATCCCAATCCGAGTCTCTATAGACACTACCGCCGTAATAATTTATTAAGACGCTGCTTGTGATTATTACTCCCATGATCAATACAAAAGCAATATAACGGGAGAAAATTTTGAACCACTTGTTCTCAGTATTCATAACTTTAAAAATTGAGGTTTTCTTTAAAACCATTAGCTGTAATTTTGGTACTAGTTTTTGGTAAATAAAGAATGATGCTTGATAATAAATAAAAAACGAGTTTCTTTTAACAAATATGAAGATGATAGGGGCCGTTATTCTAAAGATTGTACTCTATCAGCTTATATGGTTCTGTTTCTGCCTCAATCCCGGAGGTGGTCTTTCTTTTCACCAAATTCACGGTGAAATTGAAGGAAGTTCCTTCGGGGTAAAAATCGTTATGGTCGGTTTTTATCTGGATCTTTTTCTGTGAATTATCCCATTCAACGAATAAGAGACAATAGTGTTCATCTTTATAGGCATTTGACACACCATCATCGAAATAAAGGCTGGTCTTCCCGTTTTTTCCTGGATATACCCGCAATTCTATATCTTTTGGATCTTTTTGATTATAGTATTGCTGAATCGGTCCTAAGGTGAGAATAGTTCCTGCCTTCACGAAAAGAGGTATTTTAGAAAGCGGAGCCCTTACTTTATATTCTTTTCCCCCATCATACTTATCACCTGTCCAGAAATCATACCATTCTCCATAAGGAAGATACACGTCCCTTTTTCTCCTTAGGAACTTGGTGATTGGACACACCATAATATCGGGTCCGAATAGGAATTGGTCATTAATCCCATAGACTTTCGGATCCTTCGGATAATCAAACGGGAGCATCCGCATCATCGTATAATCCTCGGACCAAACCTTCCACGCCGTGGTATATACATACGGATAAAGTCTATATCGGAGATTGGTGATATTTCGGATAATCTTGGTGGCTTTTTTACCGTATTCCCATATTTCGTTTTTTCCTTTGCGGTCCATCGGCCATCGCCTTCCATGCGACCGAAAGAGTGGGCAAAAAGCCCCATATTGAAACCAACGGATAAATAATTCCCGGTATATGGGGTTCTTGGCCCAGCCGCCTTTATATCCCCCGATGTCGGTGCACCAATAAGGAAGCCCCGTAACACAGAAATTTAATCCCGACGGGATTTGTTTTTGGAGGGCATGATATTTTGCACGAACATCTCCCGACCACGCCGCGGCCGCATTTCTCTGCTGTCCGATAAAAGCGGAACGGGTTAATAATAATGGCCTTTTCTCGGGAGTCTCTTCCATTTGTCCTTGATAAATATGCTTGGTATGAAGAAGCGAATATATGTTAAGATAATCCATTGCATCCCCCATATATGTTTTGATTTTCCGAAAGGCTTTTTCATCATCTGGTTCGGATGCATCCAACCACCAGGCGTCCACTCCTAAAGAGTAAAGCCGTTTATTTAATATTTCCCAGAATTTGGAACCCGCCTCTGGATTATAGGGATCGTAAAACCATCCGCCCAATGCATTACAGTCCAAGATGAACCCTTTTTCCTTCATTATATCATAGGTATCGGCGTTTTTGCTGAAGGTGGGCCAAATCGAAAGTAAAAGCTTGCAGTTATGTATATTATGGAACTCATTTATCATCTCTTCGGGATTCGGGAAATTATCTTCATCAAAAATGTGGGAACCCACTCCATGTTTTCCGTAATAAATGTAATCGATCACGATAATATCAAGAGGGAGCTTCATTTGGCGATGTTTTTTTACCACATTGATAACTTCATCCCGGGTCCAATACCTATTTCGGCTCTGGATAAATCCGTATCCCCACTTTGGATACATTGGTGCATGCCCCGTAAGAGTTCTGATTTCTTTAATGATTTCATCAAATGTTGGACCAAAAATAACCCAATACCGTATTGCTTCGCCCCTGGTTGCCTCAAAAGACATGATATTATTATTCTCTTCAAAATGACTTTCACCTAAATTTTCCCAGATTATACCGTATCCTTCGGTGGAGAGCAAGACTGGAACGCTTATGATGGTATTGTGCTGATCCAAGTGCACGGAGCCTCCACGCCTATTTAGATTCTTTTTCTGTTGTTGCCCTAAACCGAATAATCCCTCTTCCTCCGATATTTTAAATGATTGGTAAATTGTGAATGGTTTCTTGGAGCTTTCAATTCCATGCTCCACCATTTTTCCCTGATGTTCTGAGAGGAAATCTGCTTTAGGATCATTTGGTTTTCCGATCCTAATATTGCCCATCTTGATTTCCTTCTTATCTTCTTTCTTATCTCCTTTCTTATCTTCTTTCTTATCTCCTTTCTTGTTTATTATACATCGTAATTGACTGGTTTTAATAATTATAAAATCTTCCTCTTCCTCTTGAGTGGGAGAAATGAGCTCCCTCTGTTTTAAGGGGTCGAGAATAATTTCAAGATTTTCCTTTCCAATTTGATCGATATGTTCTTGGTCTATTTTTGCATTCGAAACTTGTTCTGGATGAGCGTAATATTTTGAGATTCTCACCGCTTTTGGGGAGTAAAATTCTATTTCGATGATCATATCCCCCACATTTTTCCTAAATATGTCCGAATTTTCATCAGATGCCATACTTTACATTTTTCCTTATAATTGAAAAATCTTGCTTTTCGCCTTTCATCAATGAATAGGCTTAATTTTTATCCTTCATTAATGAAATTATCAATGCTTAGTACAAGAGACTTTGACTTTTCGAGAGAGAAAATGATTGATTTACGGGTGGCAATTGATGAGCTCATGGCTTTAAAAACCGAATTACGCCATTATGCCCCGAATTTTCATATTGAAGAGAGGAATGAAAAACAAAAGGTTATAAAACGGTTAGAAAAGGCGGGGAAAAAACTAGTTCCCATTTTTAAAGAACTCCACCTTTGTGAAGATGTATCAAAGGAAACCATCTTGAAAATGATGGGAAAAACCAAGGGCGGGTCGGCCGAAGCTTCGAAAGCTGAAAAAGAAAAAGAAGTGGCTAAAGGGAAGACCTCGGCCAAATCTGAAAAAGAAGAAGTAGTGGTTGAATCGGAAATAGATCTATTGGATGTTATAGGGGATGATTATGTATTTGTAGGATCCAATACCATCAGAGACAAGTTAAAAAAGCTGGGCATCGATGCTTATAAGATAATTGCCGCGGGAGGACCAATGTCCACCGAAGATTTGAAAAAGCTCAACCCTCATATCCCAGAGAAGGCTTTGGAAGGATATCAGAGAAAAATTGATGGGATTGTTAAAAAACTCCGTGAAGTAATTGAAAAAGGAAAAACTCTCTATTTTGCCATGGGTGTAAATGAGGAAACGGATCAAATGATTGATGAAAGATTTGAGGAGATTCAGGAAAAGATTGGTGGCTCGATGAAGAAAATCATTGTGCTGGACTGGGATCGTTTGTGATTTTAAGTTTAGTAGGATTGAGCCCGAATTTAGAAGATAAAGTGTAAATCTTCGATGAATTCATCAATGTGCTCTCGAGTAATATGGGGCATGATGACCGCCCTTAAGAGATCATAAGCGGCAAAATATCCTAATGCCCATCCCCTTTCTCGTAATTTTTTGTTTAATTTTTTACAGTTTATTTTGGCCGAATCATTTACCTTAATCCCTAGAACGGGTGTTTCAGGTTCGGTTGCAATATGGATTTGTTCAATGGATTCCAGTTGTTCTTTCAAATATTGTGTTAGCTCCCAAGCTCTCTGAGTGACCTTTAGAAATCCCCTCGTACCAAGCTTGTTTAATAAAGCCCAAAATGAAATTGCAGATGCTGCGGGACGGGTCCCCAAGATATTAAATGATTTAAATCCTCCGCCCGCCAAATATGGGATTATAA
>CAZEPC010000287.1:0-6414 GCA_964513765.1 uncultured archaeon | reverse complement strand
AAAATTGAACTGAAAGTTAAGTGTAATAAGTGTAACTGGGAAAAGAGGATTAAACCATTCACAACTGAAGTAATCGAGATGAATCTTGTATTGGATGAGGATGAAGCAGGGGAGTGGTTGGTGAATTTGATCGATGGATTCAAGCTGAATTTATTAATACGGAATTTCAAATATAATGGAATACAACTTCTTTCTAATCTAAACCTACCAGAATTAGATCTTTCAGATATGATTGGGGATCTTTCTACTGGAATTGATTTATCCGGAATGGGAGATTCATTTGGTATGAATATTAAATCTGAATCTGCTGGAGAACATATTCTTGATGACGGGAGTAATAATGTAGAAAGTAAAGAATCAGTTAATTTATGGGACATGGCAAAGAAAGGAAGTTTATCCGAAGATATTGAACTTAACGAAGATGGCGTCCCGGTACCGGCACAAAAGACTTCTCAAGATGAGGAGGAGGGCGGGGACTTTCAGCTATTTCAATTAGGGCTTGATGAGGATTCAGAAAAGTTTGAAGTTATATTGGATTTAGGATTTGAAATCGGAGCTATTGAAAATTTTGATTTAGGACCTATAAAAATCACAAATCTCAATGTTTCTCTCATGGGACCTGGTGGCCATAACGATCCTACTCTTGATGGAAATTCTACTGAATATTACCAAAATAGAATTGCATCTTTAACTACATATACCAAGGATTTAACACCTTATAATGGAATATATGGTGAAGGAAAAGATAAAAGAAATACGAGTGTTCCCGTTGAAGTTAGACTTGGGGGAGGAATGAGTTATGCTGCGGCAAAACTCAGTCTATATAAGGATGATATTGGTAATTTAGAACACCATCCCTCTTTCGATCTAAATATGTCTGATGAAGGCGAAGTCAATGCGTTCATGGAAGCGAATAAAACTAAATATCCTTTATGGTTCTTCCTCCAAAATATATTGGGTAATCAAATGCTCGAAACGTGCATTCGCATTGAAGAACTCTCAGTTGAAATTTTTGGAATTCCAATTAATAATGTTGATTTAAATGATTTTGGAGTAATTCTTTATTCTTCAGAGCCTATTTTTGATTTGGATTCACTTATGGGCGATTTTGCCAGCCAACCCATGGGAATCATGGGAGGATTGAAATACTTTAAGGATTCTATTGCAACACTAGGATCTGGTGTGCCTGGGGTTCCAAGATCGGCACAAAATCTATATTCAATAGATGAATTAGAGGGAATTACTGATAGTTTGGAAATCGGTACAGACCAACTAATGGATTCAATTGATGAAGATTTTGGTTCTGATTCTAAACTCACTTTAAGTCTTGGAATTTCGCTAAACAATACATTCTTCAATATCTCTTTGGGCTTGCGAGATCTTAGTTTAAGTCTTTCAAACAGTATTGTGAATGAGAGTACGGGTAATGAAGAGAGAAAGGTATTTGCAATCGCTACAGCACAGAATGAACAAGGCGGTAAATATATAGGTTTAGATGGGATAAATGAAGAATTGTCGTTAATTGCAAATTTGACTCTCTTTACGGGTGATGATTATTCCCCATGGGTGTCGAAGTTTCTCAGAGATCTTTTGGAATCCTTCACTCTCGAGGGGCAAATCCTCATTAACATAGGATATCTAAATCTCTTCAATGAGAAATATTCATTCTCGGGTATTGCTGTACCACTAGGTTTATCTGATCTATTTGGACCAGAACAATTAGAGGAAATGGTAGTGGATCTTTTCAGAGGATTGATTGAAGACGAATTAGGGGGTATGATGAGCGGAGGAGCACCAATTGGAAGTAGAGCAAATCCTTTGGGCTTCAAAACACCCTTTACCGCCCCCTTTGAACTTGGAACGTTACTCGCAATGGGGAATCCAATTATGAGTCAATTGACTGGATTGTCCTTTGATAATATGCTTTATACCAAAAAAAATGGTGAAAAGTCTGAATTTACTCCCAAGGCAGCTCAAGAGGTCTTTATCGATGTAGACGAAGATTTAGATAAAGGAATCGTTGAATTTAACTTGGAGATACCAGGTATTCAAATTGCAGAAGAGGGAGACGATCCTCTTTTACCTGTTCATGTTGGTGTAGGGCAAACGAAAATAGATCTATTTGCTAATAGTACCAATACCTATGGAGATTGGGGAAAACTAATTTCACTAGAAATAACCGATGATTTAGTTTTAGGGCCAGAAACAACCACTATTGATGTCTATGCGAAATTAACGATATATCACTCAGATACACTGTGTTCTCTCTTGGATGCAGTTACTGAAGGTCGTGAAGGACCAGCATTCAGCATGAAGATTGCTGGGACAACAACACTTAATGTGAGTAATGTATATGTCCCAGACATAAGTCTGGCAGTTGAAGTACCCGATCTGCACCTATCTATGGATTTACAAGGATTAATTGATGGTCTTTTAGGTGACTTAAATAATGCACAACCAGATGCCGAGATCGTTGGTCCTTTAAAATCTACATTAAAAGAAGAAGCCAAATGGTGGAGTGGAGATATAAAAAATGTTCCATTTGCCTCCCAAGATATTGATATGAGTCAATTATTTGAGCTAGGAGGGGGAGTGGAGATAATGGGTATGAGTGAAACAGGTTGGCCAGATGTGGGAGATGGAAAGATAGAATTGGAATTGGCGGTTGAAATGGTTAATCATTTAATGACATTAGAAATGATCGATCCTATAATGGAAATAAGACATGAAAATGGCGATCAGTTAGCAAGTGTTGAATTTCTCAATGATAGGATTCTCCTTGCCCATGATCAACCGACAGATCTTCATTTGAAGTTAGTTCTTTCAAAAAGTGAAAAATTGGAAACTTGGTTTAATCAAATTTTATGGGATGGAACAATCGGAGGAAAAACAAACCTTTCATTCTCTTTTGAAGCAATGGGATGTACAATAGGTCCTTTGACACTAAATATGCCACTTTCAGATCTTTTAGAGGCATTGGGTCTTGATCTAACGGAACTTATGTATGATATGATCCCTTTGAATGAAAAAACATTCCGTGATAGTCCCCATGCATCTCAAGATATAATGGATATTTTAGGCGATTTTGGAATCCTCTATTTCAGTACGGAAAGATTTGACGGATCTGCAATAGATAAAGTTGGACCATTGGATTATGATAACCCAATGTTCTCTGCTTTTGTAGGAATGGTATTAGCGCCTGCATTTAATATGTCCATATTGGAGGCAGATCTTCACCTATGTGATAAAAACATATATGACCGCATTCTTGATGCCTCTGGAAATGATCTTAGTGAAGCCATCAAATATTCCAAGATTGCTCAATTAGCCTTCAAACCAGATAAAATTTACGCAAACAGCAGTTATGATCCCCGTACAGATTTTAGTAGAATTGAGGGAGTTGATGAAGATAACTATGTGAAACATAAAGATCTTTCAAAACCCTATTATGATTTGAACAATTCTATGTATTCAGGATATGAGGGATATCGATCTTATCAAGAATATAATGAAACTACAGGTGAACCACTATATCATTCCTATGGTGATGATCCAGATTATCCAGACATCAGAAATACTTTTACTATGGCGGAAATGCGATTGAATTTATTCAATATTTCTCACCCGTCCTATGAATACTCCTATCCTAAGAAATATTGGAGGGCCATGGGAGGACCTTATTTCCCCGTTGAGTATTATGACAAGGATCATGGTGGATATCCAGACCATAGATTGGTATATCATGACCATTATTCACCAATAAATAATCTCTTAGGGCAAGTTGATGCACTATTAACAAACCCTGATGCAATTTCGGAACTGTTGGGTAAAATTACATTGGCAGGAAATTTAAGCATTAATCTATTCTCGATGGACATAAAACTTCGAGCAGACTCTCCATTAGTACAAAGCTTGATGTCTTCCCTATTATTCGAAACTTTTGATCGGATTATGAATGAATACAGAAAAGCAGTCAATCCAATACAAGAAAGAACAGATCCTCAAATTGCATATGCAGATAGAATCACTAGACTCAGCCAATATGATGATCCTAGCATACCAAGATACGCCTCAGGAATCTTAGAGATGGACCCAGCTAATTATGGACTTATGGGAGCACCCACAACAGCAGAGATGTATACAGATCTCGCTTTGGATCAAGAGGCAGTGATAAACGATTATCCATATATTGGTTTAGAGACACGATGGGGGCATAGCTTTGGACCAGGAGTAAAGGGAGAAGACAATTTTGGAAATGTTGTCTATATGAATGATACACATGATTTTGGTTCAAATGTTAATCCATATACATACAATGATTATGGAAAGCTAGTTCCAAGGGAGGATTATAATCCTGGTTTGGTAGAGTATGGAGGAGACAACAGAGAAAGATTTGTAAAGGATCCTTATTACAGCAAATACAAGCGGGTGGTGCAGAGATGGGCCGACAGCAGAGGAGTTCTGAACCCATTCTTCGAAAGTGAAAATATGACCACCAGAGAAAGTTCCCAATATGGAACAACATACGAATTAATAGAAAACGAAAAGAATTGGCCACTGAGATATTTATATCGAGAAAAAATGCGGATGCCCGTATTTTCGGGAACATACATGAATGCTTTAGTTCCCGCATTCGAGCTGGGTGTCTTGTCGGCGGTTGGACATGCATGGAATGTGGATCCTATCGCTGGGGTTAGCTGTTCCGAGTTGCGTCCATGCGGTTATATTTGGATCAATAGTTCAGTTTTCCCACCAGTTCAACCAGGAAATGATGACAGATTTTGGGAAGACAATCTACAACTTCAAGAAGATGGGAATGCAATGGTTAAGAAAGATAGCAGTTGGGTAATGGTTAATATGAGGCTATTTAAAGATAAAGCAACCAAACAATTCTTAGCTGGGCTTGCTAACATATTTGATATAAATCTTAACTTCTATTTGGATGTGTTTCTCAATGCATCACTCTTTGGGTATGAAGTTTACGGATTGCAATTAAATAAAGTAAGTTTAGGGGGACATAGCCCCTATCAAGTCCGGTGTGAAGAATCGTTTAGCTCTGGACAGACGGGTTCAGTTTGGGGGGTGCCAGGGATGGATGGAAGTGTTGAGCCACCAAAAGATACTTCGACTCCCGTTTGGATACCCGATGAAATCCTACCCCGATATGACTCCAGTACATATAGTATTGATATGGATCTATTATTGAATAGTGTGTTAGATTCCATCACAAGCGACATTTGGGGATTAATTACGGAGAATTTGGTAATTAATGCAGAAGGTATTGGACTTTCGATCCCATTAGGTTTGGCAAGTCCCTTAACCTTACCTGCTTGGCTCCTTGGATTATATGGAGAAATGATTTTCTCTACAGCACAGGGATACTACGGAACAGAATATTTAGGGCAAAGCGATATATATTCAGGTAATATCTATGGGAATTCCTTAAAGTGGGAAGAATGGGATACGTTGCTGGATCTTGGTGAGGTTGGAGATATCTTTACTGAACTTAATGTCTATTTTGATGAGGAATTTAATAATGGACAAGGGAGAATTAGCTGGGATAATGAAAATCCATATTATGTTCCAGAAGATGACATGGTCGGTTGGTTCCCGGAGAGCATAAATGCTGATGAAAATCAAGGTTTGGCAAATGATTATGCTGGCAAACCTGAGATTGCATTTGGAGAGACGATTCAACTGCCAACAATAGATGCATTGATTCCTTGGAACGACATTGGGGATATTTTAGGATCCCTCGATGTCCTAGCGCTTCTAGGGGCTCTTGTGGGAATCGGAGATATGAATGATGCTGTTCCGGATTATATCTGGGCCACATTGGTGAAAAATACCAATCAGATGTATCTCTTAAAGGACAATGATCCATTCACTAGAGCCCAGCCGGCTGGAATTAAAGCTTTATTACCACCAATCTTTAGTTATGAATTTGATATACCGGTTGCCCAAAAAGATGTAACCTTCAACCTTGCAGACATGATCAAGGGAGGAGATGTACATGAGCATTATTATCACGACAACGCATTTTGGTGGCCCGGTGATAGGAATTTATGGTACGGCTCAAATGGACCATTTGATGGGTATAGAGGTGAGCAAAACTGTTATCTTCCAAGCAACATAATTAGTTCTCACCAGACCAAGGCGGGTGCCTTATGGTCAGGAAATTATGACCCAAGTGTAGAATTGATAGACAGTTCACTTCCAAACAATAAAATGAGCCCGACACTTCGAGGTTGGGAAGCGTATCCCGCAGCGTTCTGGGAATGGCTCCAAGACCAAAGTCGTGAAGTAAAGGACTATTATGGTTTCTTAGAAATTGACACCATAGTCGAAGAATCTGGATCCTACTATACAACATTCTAAAAACTCTATTATTAGAATGTTGGATTTTTTTATTAT
>CAZEPC010000286.1:0-6430 GCA_964513765.1 uncultured archaeon | reverse complement strand
CTAACCATTTTCATCTTCAGAAAATCAAATCCGCACACTTTAGGAGCCACACACATTTCTTTCCTCCCCAATAAACCCGAAAATAATACATCATGAGCCAGATAAATGGATTCACCCCATACCATCGGAGCAAAGCTCCGGAGGCCGATCTTCCCCGCCATCATTTGCTGAAATGCTGACTCATCATGGCGGTATTTTTCCTTAATATCAGGTATGGTGAGGAAAAATTCCATGAACGCCCGCTTTATCTTTATTTGTATCTGGGGGTCTTGTTTTATCTGTTCAATTGAGAGATCATGGGTGTTTAGGCCATAACAGGTTTCATAATCAATCGAATCCCGGGTAAACCACCAAGAAAATACTAAAGGAGTAGCCCAACCCTCAACCAAAGGAATATCCCGGTTCCGGGCCTCACGCGCCACTAATATTGAGCCGACTGGACCATCTAAGCTCAACACGATCACATCCACACCTCTGAGGATTTTATCAATATTTTGCTGGGAAACCGCCAAAAATTTTCTTATTTCACAAGAAGGATTAATATCTAAAATTTTTTTGGCGAGAGCTTCCACCTTGGGTTTGCCAATGTCCTTTTCAATATAGGGTTGGCGATTAAGATTAGACCGCTCCACCTTATCGAAGTCGGCAATAACGAAATTTTGACATCCCGCATAACATAAATTTAATAACAAAGGAGCGCCGATCCCGCCCACCCCCAAAACGGCAACTTTAGAAGAACGGAGCACATCTTGTTCTTGAATACTTAGAATTCCGATGTTCCTCTCAATTTGTCCTTGGTATCTTATTCCCCACGAGTCCTCTATTGAATGTTTCATAGCATTAGTTTTTATCGCGTTAGGATTAGTTTTTATAGAATCAGTTTTTTCCATATCCCTCACTCCTTTTTACCCGATTCTGTTTTATAATTTGCCAGCTTCATGGTGTTCCTGTGTTCCGAAAAGTGACTCTGTTTTTTGATTACAATTTGGTTTTTCTCCCACATATAGGTATTTACTATTTCGGTAATTCCCCTATCCAACATAAGATTTCGATGATGTTGCCAGAGATGATCAGAAAAATCGGTTCTTCTCCATTTTTTTCCAATGATGTAGGTATCCCAATTGCCGGAGGTGATTTCCTCACCCTTCCACAGATCAAATAAGTTCGGAATGATCGTTGAAAATCCTGCAATTTCTCCCGTATCCTTTTCAAGGGCAATTTGATAGAAATCATTCCCTCCATCAAACATATCGAATATCTCGAGAAATTTATGCATCTGACCTTGCACATTACTGTTATCCGGCAGAAATCCGTAAAAGTTTTCACCAATGAACGAATTGAGTTTGAGGAGCAGAGAGTCCATCTGAAGTATCCTTGAGGGTTCAGGTGAAATAATCGCCACATCGGAATCATTTTCCACCCAATCACTGAATTTATTGTGGCGATAATTGTAATAAACGGTTTCGCCGGACACTTTATTCTCTTTCTTATTTTCATTTTTGATTTGGGTAAAGAACTCATAATCCTCTTCTGAATTCCAGGCAGAATTAACCAAGGGACGGGTTTCAAATCCTTCCGTTAGCCTTCCCCAACCCCCAAAAAGTTTCGGTGGATTGATTGGGCCCCTCATGATCCCCTTTTCGTGTTTTAAACAAAGCTTTTTTGCTTTTTCAAAAAGATGATGCATGATTTCTGGTGAATCTGCATAAGGCCAGCCAAAGATCGCGACCGAACCCCCTTTATATAGAAATTTGCCGGTAGGTTCGCAATATATACACCCCAGCACATTTTCCCCATTTGAATCTTTGGCTAAGATAACATATCCGGAATTTCTTTTCCGATAATAATCGAATTCCGGCTTAAATTTTTGTTTAAACCATTCTGGTTTGGGTAAGTATTTAATAAATGCTTCAATTTTATCCGTTGGTGAAATAATCGTCGTTTGCATATTTAATTCCGTAGTTTTTAACATATGTCCATTTTCCTCGTTTTTTTTAACAGGGGTTGATTTTTCAACGAAAACATACCTTTTCTGGAACTTTCCTCTTCTTAGATTTTATGGCCTATTCCACCAGATTTTCACACAACCTAGTTAATACAAGAAAATATGAATTAATTTTGGGTTATGCAAATTTTTTCTTGTATTAATAGATCGCCCCTTCAAAAGACTCACGATCCTCTTTACTTATCGATCATTGTCATTTTGAAAAGACTTGCCCCTTATGGGCCGATTTATTTAATATTAGGGAGTTTTCCCTATTCTACAAACAGCTCCTAAACCATCATAAATTTCCTTTCTTTTGGCGGAATTTTTTGCCATAGTATTAGGAAGTAACAGAAGTATTTAAAACCGAAAAAGAAAATATAGGATAAACTAACCTAAGAAAATAAAGGGTGAAAAAACAAAATCTGAAAAAACAAAATCTGAAAAAACATAATTAAGAAAAAAGGAAAAAATCGCCTCTTTTTACGTTATATCATGAAAAAGGGCTTAAAGTAGTTTTATTATTTATTTTTGCTCTGGGGGAATACCGCCGGATATATCTTCTTCGTTTTCTGTATTTTTCATTCCAAAAATGGACTTAAATCTTTCTTCCACCGTCCAAGATCGGGAAATATGAGAAAAACTATTTTTTATGCTTTCGCTTGACATAGTTCTTAATTTTCTTATTCAACAAACCTATTTAAAATCGAAAAAAATTTTTTCAATTACCAATAATAAGAATAGATATGGGCCCCTCACAAAACAATTCTTCAAAATCAAATAACCCCAAGAAACAAGAACTTCAAAAATGGTTCGATAAACATGGAATCGAGCCTATCCACCCCCGAGCAATTTTGACTGCATTCACACATCCTTCCTACAAAGGCATCGATCCAGATGTAGAGGATTATGAGCGGTACGAGTTTCTGGGAGATTCAGTGCTCGATCTCATCGTAGCCGAGAATTTATTAAAAAACTATCCGGCAGAACCCGAGGGAATACTCACAGAAAAACGATCCAGATTGGTGAGCAATGAACATCTCTCAAAAATCTTTAAGCATCTTGATATTACCAATTTTGTAAAATCCGCCGTAAATTATTCGATTTCCCTTAAAGACAAGGCAAATTTCGTTGAAGCCCTTTTTGGCGCCTATTATTTACACAATAGTATTGAATACTGTAAAGAATTATGGAGAATAATTCAAAAAAAGGTACAAGGAGAAAAGGAGAAGAGAGCCATAAACGCACCTGCTCAACCCTTAAGCATGAAGGACAAAAAGGAAAGCAAGAATTACCTTGATTACTATAAAAAGCTAGAGATTAGTCATAAAAATGCAAAATCAGTACTCCAAGAACTTTGTCAGAAACAAGGACTTGATCTTCCCAAATATCAAGTAATTGAAAGGGCAGGACCCGATCACAACCCGATTTTCTTGGTGAAAGTCTCTTGTACCGTCTTTCCCGGACCCCCAAAACAGGTGGAACAGGCAATCGGAAGGGCAAAAAGTAAAAGACTGGCCGAGATACGGGCCGCCGAAAAGATTTGCGACACGATATACTTGGAATATAACCCCATGACCGGATAACGGGCAATCAATTCTGTCTCAGAGGATAAAAATACTTTTTGACAGAGAAAAATTACGAAAATTACGATCAAAATAATCTGGACGGCTTTTAGCCCGCTTTTTTAATATTCTTTTAGAATTTATCAATAAGCGCAGTAAGTATTTTTAGGGGAAAGCCAATGTATTAATAATATGAGCAGAGTTAATTTAGCAGATACAATCGGCAAAGTCTATATTATTTCCAACGGAAAAAAAAGGCAAGTTCAGGCAAAGATACCCGAGACTGTTGATGAAGTAGTAGAGCCGGAAGCAGCCCCCATATCTGATGGTGATAAAGTTTTAACAGGACAAGACTCGTATGTAATTGATATTTCCGATTCCAACCCCTCAGGGGTAACGAAAATCATCTTAGCACCCGAATCCGAGATTGAACTCCATATTACCGGAAAACAGAGTATTCGGACCATTACTCCGCATAATGGTATGTGCTTAGTAATGGGGCATCCAGATTTACATTTACCATATGTAAATGTTAGTTATGAATCTGATGTTGACTTTTTCGGTTGGATTGAAAAAAAAGGATCAAAGACCGTGTTGGCCCAAAAAGCCGGATATCTAAAACTTACACATAAAAAAACCGGAAAAGCAATTACTTTTAGGGGAACAAAACAGGTTTCCATCTCAAAGAAAGGATTTTCAAAAGTAAAGGAAGAACTAGACTCGAGATTTTACGACCTCTATCAAAAGTTCGATGAGGTCAAACAAAAGGAATATGCACTATATGAAGATCTCGGACAAAAATTTGAGGACCAGTTTATTATCGAGATGAAACGGCATATTAAAGAAACCAGAGAGGAAATTAAAAAAGTGGAGGCGGAGGGAGGCTCGGTGGTGTTTTTGAAAACCGAACTGGCTAAAATGCAAAAAATGCTTCAAGATGCCATTCGAGATAAAAGAAAAAATGAAGAATACCGGGCAAAAAAAGCCCAAAAGAGTAAAGAGGCTAAAGAATTCCAGAAAAAGTTCGATAAAAGAAGGACCAAATTCCAACAAGAGTTGGACAAAATGGCAGGAGAGGTCGATTCTTTTGAGTCGGGTAAGGGAGTAAAATCCGACAGTGGGGAAGATATGACCGATTTGGAAAAGAAAATCGCGGGATTGGACACAGGATCAGATGCCGAAAAGGCAGAAAACACTCCAACCAACCAAGGAAGTGAGCTTTCCGACCTCGAAAAAAAGATTGCGGGGATGGATGCAGGTACTTCGGATACGCAAGAACAGAGCTCGGAAGATAATAACCAAGGAATGACTGAATTAGAAAAGAAAATAGCAGGTTTAGATGCCAGCCCACCCAAAGAATCCGAAGAATCCCAAAAAACTAAAGAAGGCACGGATAAATCCAAGAAACAACAAGAAAAATAATTTTACCGCCAGAATGCGTATTTTTTCCACCTTTCCCTTTTGGGTTCTTTTTCCTCAGCACGCGTTCGGAAGCTTTCTTCAGGTCCAACCCAGTCCAAGGGTGTTTGGGGAAGTTTTTGGATTCTTTTCACCTTAAACACAATGTAAGTGCAGAGATTAATGAGTCCGATATTGGTCACCATTAATACAAAACTACCCAGAGCTAAATCCATATTACCCAAGGCAACAACCAGGCCCGTATTTACCATAGGGGGGAGCAGGGCAACCGCCACCGCAATACCAACGAGGACAGAGTGCGTCCCACCCGTAATTGAAAATCCAACCGCAATTCCGGCACATATAGCAATAATAACATCCAATGCATCCGGCCAAGAACGTCCCAACATTTCATCGGTGAATATTGGCGATTCAGCAAAAAGCGGTGCGGAAAAGCCCATCAATAGCCCCACAACAAACCCAATCCCTATCGCAAACCCTTGACCCTTTAAACCGGTAATGATAAATTCTTGCTTCCTAATTACAATCCCATAGCTTACCGACAGGATTGGTCCCATAAATGGAGATAGGATCATTGATGCAATGACAACCGCGGGAGAATCCGCCAGAAGACCTGCGCCGGACACAATCGAAGCCAATGTAAGAAAAAGCATAAAGCTCAGATCATATTTGGAAAGATCTGAGATAATGGTATTTATTTCTTCCAAGGAAAGACGGCTTTTTAATTCATCTTCCGGAGTATCCTTTTTTTCCTCATCAATCGCGGCAATTTCGGGTATACTGGCACTTAGAGGAACAATATCAATTATTCCGTAATCAACACCCACCCCGATCTCGGTCAAGCGTTCCATCACAAAGGCCACATCGGTTTTTTTCCGCCTAAGCAAAATGAGCGAATTGTTATCGCCCGAAATCAGGATAAGATTCTTAATATTTAGCTCTTCTTGCAAGAGATAAAGCACACTGTCCAAGTTTTCTTTTGGCTCGTTTGGGAGCGTAATCTGAATTTGATTCATATTCTAAAAAATCCTTTTAAATTTTCAAAATATAATAATAAAATCAAATAATACTTCCTTTCTTAGTTTAAATAGATTTTGGAGGGAGATAAGTGAGTAAATGTGAATAAATTCGAGAATGGAAAAAATTTAGTGGGTGGAGGAAATAACTAATTTAGAAAAACAAAAAAACGGATTTTTTATTATTTGGGGGCTTTAAGCTTTATTATCTCCCCGTTTATTTTTCTTTATTTTATGCTTTTTCGCATCGGGAGGCGCCATATTTTCCCTCTCAATCTTCCGTTGTTTTAACTTTCCTTTCTTCTTCTGTGCTTCTTTTCGTTCTTCCTTTGCTTCTTTTCTTTTTTCGACATCTTTTTCATGGACCACTGAAATCACCCTTATTAAGATCCTACCTGGGGTAGAGAATAAGGAATATATATTCTTTTTTTCAACACACGCATTAA
>CAZEPC010000285.1:0-6431 GCA_964513765.1 uncultured archaeon | reverse complement strand
TGATAATCAAATTATAGTTAAAATAATAATTAGTATCATTAAGATTATCTTTTTTTTCTGCCAAACTGAATTTTTATGAGTACTACCTTTTTCATCATTAAGTTTAGTCATTAAAAGATTTTCAAAATTCATCGCAAGAGGGCAATTTTCTTGCCATTGTCTGAAATGTTCTGTTTTGTTTTTATTATACTCCTTAGAAATATTTTTATGCTCAAAGTAGTTAAACTCTTCAAAACTCTGAGAACTTAAATATTTATTTTTCATTCTAAGAGACATTTCTTTCTTAAATTCCTCTTTTTGTTTTTTTAAAATCAATATCATGGACATCATAGCCAAAGACGCACCACAAATGACTGTGAGGATTAGATTTGATATTTTTGTGCTTAGCCAAGCACCTGTCAATGTTGCTGGAATTCCTCCAATAAGATAAATCAATGAGATTTTCCAATTAACATTTTTGCTACTTATGTAGCCAATTGATGAGGATGAAGAAAGAATTAAACTACAGAAAATTGAGGTCCCGATGGCGATTCTTGGATCGAGATGAAAAATGCTCAAAAACGCCGGAACAAACATTATTCCACCAGAAGCACCTAACATACTAGCAAGAAAACCAATGAATAATCCCAAGAAGATTAAACTTATCAACAATGATGAATCCATGTTTTTTAACATTCCATGATGTTTTACATAGAAATATAATCTTTCCGTATAGAAAAGGTTTAGCCCCCAAAAGTGTTCCTCATATTCACGATAAAGAAAGTAGACAATATAATTCCCCCAAATACTTTATTCTCAATATTGACGATAAGGAAAGTAGACAATATATCTTCAGAATCTCCTTCGAAATATTGCAAATAAAATGGACAAAATGAACTAGATCAACACTATCAAAGTATATTACAAAAAATTCTCAACTTTTTAGCAAAATACTTAAAATAAAAAAAAAAGAAAGTTATTATTAATAAAGAAAAACATACGAGTAAATTAAAATGTCACAAATGCAAGATTTCGTACCACTAACAAGCCAACTTGGGATTGCAGGCTCCTCATATCGATTACAAATGGGCCAAATCAACGACCATTGGTGTATCCGTTTAGTTAAGGGAAAAGATGTGCTGGACAGCCATATATTTAAAGAGTCGGATGACATGCCCAATGCAAATCGATTAACTGGCTGGGTATTATCAGTCTTAGTGATCCCAAATATTAATACTTACCAAGTACAGAAAACGGTTGGTTTTATTCGCCAAAAAGCAATTAGAAATTTAGAAGAGCGCAAACTCGCTAAGAAATCAGCCGGAAAAGAAGAAAGTAAGGATGTGAAGCTCGAAAAAACCCCTGAAAAACTGAAAAAGCGACCTAGTAGTCGAGGGGTTGTGAAAGACATTGAAGAAGAGGAAGGGGAAAAAGGAAAAACAAAAGTCGATGCTTCTGAAGTTTCTCCCTCCTTGGCAGCCTCTAATAAATCAGCAATGTCCAAGCAAGGTGCAAGAGAGGATGCTAAAGCTATATCTGTGGGGGAAAGAGAGTTGCCAATGATCCCGACAGGTCCAGGTTATGAACCCAATGAGGATTGGGCTTCAGATGCTGTTTTAGAATCCTCAAAAGAACCTAGAAAAAAACCTAGTACAAAACAAACTTCCGCATCTACAGGGTCGAAAAAGGCCAAAAGTGCGGATAAAAAGGTAAGCGCCGAGAAGGCAGCACCAGTTGAAATCTCCGATAAAGATATTATGACTGCTCTGCTAAAATCATCAGAATATCAAGAGATCTTAAAAAGGGTTGATGATTTAGAGCAAAAGGTTAAAAAATTGCAAGAAAAGAACAATTTATTACAAAATGAGATTGAAAGCATGAAATAATAATATCTGGATCATATCCTCTTTTTTTATTCTTTTTCTATTTCTTTTTATCGTATTTCATCTAACGGTATATATGTTATCAAGAAATGATGTTAGATTGAATTATATATAGATTCCATACAAAAAACAAATTCATTTCAAGGATGGCCATTTTTTGCTATTTCTCCCGGTTTTTTTCTAAGTCTCCCAAATCTGAAAAAAGTATCCTCCGGAGGATACTTATCGAGTTTTCAATTTTTAATCATATTTTTAGAGTTCTGAAAAAGGATCCTCTATTGTGATACTTATCATCAACCAGAAAGAGTTCGATAGCACTTCCAAAAAAAAGGTTTGATGCAAATTAAAATATTTATAGAATTGCAAATATAAATTATAAATTACAAAAAAACCTATTATTTGATATGGTAGTAAGAAAACCAAGTTTCGCATCAGACAAAAAGGATGATAGTGAGCCCAAGAAAGTGGGAAAATCTCAAGGTGTGGTTAAATTAAACCTTGATGTATATAAAACGATTATTGCGGCTATGACACGGTACTCAAACCCACGAATACCGGAAGAGGAGTGGATAGAGGCAATGGGCCTTCTCTACGGCTATAATGATGGGGATGATGTAATAGTAACCGAATGTGTGCCCTTTACTCATACAAGGAAGGCGGGACACATACTAAAAGTAATGTTCGATGAAGAAGATTATGTGTTGGCAACTGAAATAGAGAATAAGTTCATGATGCGGGATCCTCCTCAATTCGTTGTTGGATGGGTGCATTCTCATCCAGGGATTTTAGTTATGCTTTCTCAAGATGATATTAAAAATCATTTGGCTTGGCAAACAAACAATCCAAATGCTATCGCGTTAGTTTTTAATCATCAAAGACTTTTACGGCAGATTGAGATGCCGAAAAGAAAGGGAGATCCTGTAAAACAGTTAAAATTGGATCCCGGGTTTAAAATATTTAGATTGGTAGACCCCTCCAGAGGTTTGGAATCGAATTACGCAGAGGTTAATTACACTTTTACGGATTTTGATTTGAACAAGGAATTCATCAAAAATGCCCAAGAATTCTGCCTTTGGGTGAGTAAAGCCTTTCCCCGTGAGGATGCCGTTTTGACTGAATACAAAGATTATATTGATAAGACCTTAAAGAAATTAGATGATATCTATAATGGAACTCAAAGCTACATCAAAACTCTTAAGCGAAAGGGTGAAGAGTCCCGAATCCCCGAGGTCGTTGATCAACAATATAAAGACTCTAAGGAGATCATTCAAAAAGGTACCTCAATGGTACAAATATTTCGTATGATGCCCCCTTACTTGGAATATAAGGAACGAGATCGGCTCATCCCTCAAATTAATGAAGTTTTGGAAAGATGGGATAAGGGAATTGAGGGTTATTTGGAAAAATTGGCTGCGTTAAAGGAACAAGAAAGTAAATAGAAGTCAATAATATTCCTTAGACTGTTCCCACTTTCCCTCCTAAGATGGGAAAGAGCTAAGAAGAAAAACTAAAAAGAAAAGTTATTTAATCTCCACTATTTTTTTATCCATTTTGGAGAGATATTCATCATATTTTTCTCTCCGATAATAAAAACTGAAGTTAATTTCCTTGTCAAGTGCGGTCCAATCAGGCACAAAGTTTATGCTCTCATCTAACACTTCAACACCCAACATTCCTTGATAAAATAGAGAATGGATGGGTAAATGATGATAATCATAATTATTTAAATTAACGTTTTGTCCTTCGCTATCCTTAATGGAATTTATATTATAACTCATGGGGGGATAATAATGGTAAATTCCTTGGTAAAGGTCATATGAATTATTTAAATAATGGAATATTTTTTTAGTGAGTTGGGCGGCAATGTTATTCAGGTTGTATCTTTTTAATCCTAAGATAATCCATAGGTTTTGAGATATCACCACCGAACCATCCCAAATTTGGCTTTGGTGTTTTTTTTCATTAAGTGCTATTGATGGTATGGGAATCTCGGACCAAAACTCTTCTTGATTGGTTAAATGTTTCATTAATGGTGAAATCCGCGATTTTAATGCTAAACCGCCGAAGAGAGGCCAAAAGCCTGTGATTGTTTTCATTGGTTGCCTACAATTCATTTTTATGTCAAAATCGTAGTAAAACTGGCCCTTTTCATCCCATAATACTTCATCTGCTCTTTCTTGCAATTTTTGGGCCTTTTGGAAATAGCTATTTGCATTTGAATCGCCAAAAATCATCCCCAATACACCCATATTCTGATAATAATCACACATTTGAGCATTCAAATCAATTAAAAGTAGATCTCTTTCTTCTTTTTCCTCTATTTCCTCCCATTTATTTCCATTATATCTTTTCCGAAATCTGGGAGTTCTGGAATGATTACATTCATATTCAAAAGAAAGGGCATTCATTTTAGCCCCAAATAATTGATACTCTTGGTTATAACGGTTTTTTTCCCACCATTCAATATTATTTTTTAAAATTGGGTATAAATCGGTAATTAATTCATTTTTTCCGGTAAGCTTGGCGGTTTCCAAAACGAGATGAGACCAAATTGGTGGTGAAGAAAGATTATAATTGTTTGATTCTTTTTCTTTATCCCAAAAACGGTTTTTAATAACACCAGTATCCTTTTGGTAGTAAAATGTTATTCCATTTTTCAAATAGGATTTTGCAAGCTCCAAATCATACCATGATAAATCTTCTACTACATTAAGGATTTCTGATAATGAAGGAATACTCTCTTTTTTACCATCATCTGTTTTAATCTTTTGGGGGAGATTATATTGAACGTTTTGAACTATGGTGGGCTTATGTCCAATCCTCTCCAAAACCCAAACCAAATCCCATAATTCTTCATTAACGTATTGGTTGGTCGTGGGTATGTTCTTTATCCAATCTTGTCCAATTTTGACTATGTCCTTAAAGAATGTGTCTATGCGACCATTATAGGTTTTGGCATATATCTTCTCCATTTTAGCATGCTTCAGAGTTATATAAGGGATATTATCTTCTAAAGTATAATTGGGTAAAAATTCCTCAATCTTCTTGGTTTTTATCTTTATTAAATTCTCGATCTTTTTCTTATCGAGCAATTTACTCTCACATTTTAAAATGAAGATTCCATACCCATAGAAAATATGAACAGAAAGAGGATAATATTTCTTATATTTAAGGTCACATTTTATACTATCTCCAAACCAATCAATAGAGTTGATTGCCGTGATGTCCTTGATCTCCAAGAGAACCTCCTCTCTAAGTAGAACTTGGAGATTTGGATCTAAGTGCACATTAAAATGAAAATTGGAGACCTCTTTTCTTAATTTTGGAGAAGAGATATCGCATGTGTCAAATGAAGAAAATAGCACATAATTTCTCCCCATAATAGAATAAAAATAAAAAAAACCATTTAAATCCTCTTTTTGTTACCCGTGTTTTTCACATCAAAAATGCATTTTTAAAAGAAAAAGAATATTTAACACAAAAACATCGCCTAAAAAGCCAATATGTATTTCCTATATAATTTTTTAATTTCCTGGAATCTGGATCTTAAGGTTATTTCGGAAACGGATAAGCTTTCCGCAATTTCGCCTTGCGTTTTCATAATTGAATAATATTTCGTGGCAAGATATAAAGAGCCCGCACAAATACCTCTAAGGCTGTTAGAATGGCATTTTTTGTTTGATTCATAAAGCTCTATAAGTTTATGTGTATAAGTTCCTACTTTTTGGGGTAAATTTAATTCTGATCGTGCTTTTGCGACATAATCCTTGGCGCTCTTGGTCTTTAAGGAGAGATTTTCCTTCCGAAGTATTTCATTGATGTATTTTCTGGCCAGTTTGTCCGTAAAATGATAATCTTGTATTATCTGAACTAATTCGATTGGAAAAGAATAACGTTCACAGTAATAATATACACAAACAATTGCGACTAAATGGATATAATGGTTTTCTAACTTCCCAATTACCTTTTTAAAGAGTTCCTTGGAGTGCCGGATAATTTGTGGTGTTAAGTTAAATTTAGTAGCAATCCGGTCAATTTCAAACACACCTCTTATTCTTCTTCTTTTACTATATGAATATGTATCTCTTTGCAAGGCCCTTCGAAGATCTTCAGGTATTTTGTTTTTAGATTGGTATCTTGTTTTGATTCTTTCCTTTTGTCTTCCCTTAAATTGGTGGGTTGAAAGTTCTGAAGATAATATGTTATTCTCCAAAACCAAACCACAAGTGATGCATACTTTTTCCCCTCTTTCTTCAATAAATCTAATTTTTTTATGCTTACACACTTTATTTTCTTCAGTTTTTTTCTTGCCTAAAAAATCATCTTGATTTTTAGTACCTAAATCGACCCAATTTTTAATCTTAAAGTTTGATTCCATTCTATTATACACTATTTCTATAAAAATAAAATTGAACGATGAATATTGGGAATTAATATCAAAAGTTTTCCATCATTTCAAAAGGGGTCTTTTTACTCTTTAGACAATTATCTTTAAATTAAAATAACTCTAGTGTAGTTAAAACTATTGAAAAAAGGATGGGTATTGAAGAGCCTAAATATAAGATGGAC
>CAZEPC010000284.1:0-6435 GCA_964513765.1 uncultured archaeon | reverse complement strand
ATTAATAAAAGTATTCCAATCAATTTGGTTTTTAAATTTAAATTCAGTTTTGTATTTTTATTTTTATTTTTATTTTCCATTTTAATCACAACACTATTAAAATTTCAATTTGTGTGTTTTTTCATTTTTCATTGTTTATTATTTATATTTCTTTTTTATACAGTCAGTTAGTTATTTAGTATTTTGGTTAGGTTAATATCAAAAAAAGCAAGGTATTGAGAAGAAACATTTAAGATCCCCAAACTTCATCCATTCTTGACTTTACCTTATCTACAATTTCGGGACTAAGAACTAAGATGAATTCACCTTTCAATTCCACATCTTCCTCCACCCGAATATTAGTTTCTACGATAATGGCCTTCAAATCCTTCTTTTCAGAGGCTTTGATCAGCTCACCGAATAAATTCTTCATATTTTTAAAGAAGAATTGATAATCCGGGGGATCAATTTTCTTTTGGATGAAATTAGAGATGGCTGCCACATAATGACCCATTAAAATACTAAAGATTTCTTTTATGGCAGACATTTCTGAAGAATTCAAATCCGATTTGGATTTAAGGGATTTTGTTTGGGAATTAAGGATTTCTTTTAGTAAATTTTCCACATGTTGGGTTCTAAAGAACAAGAAGATATTGGAAGTAAAGAATCCTTTTGTAGTTCCAATTAAACCGATCATTTTTCGTGATGACGGAAACCTCTCTGCAACCTCTTGAAGAGAAAGAATCTTGGCAGGAGGAATCTCCAAATATACTTTTTTATTTAGAATTTGGGAAAGTGCATTACCTGCATTTCCAGCACCCATATTGCCCAACTCTCTAAATGCATCTAGGTCATCGGGAGATATATTAAATGCTTTAATCGCATTACTGTCTGGCCTATAATCTCTTTGAGGTGAGATGTGCTGAAACGCCTTCTCTTTCTCGGCTTTTTTTGTGGTTTTATTAGCTTCTTTTTCTTCCTTTTCTTTTTTCTTTTGTTCTTTTCGTTCTTGCTTCCATTCTACATATTGTTTCGTTTCATTTCCGTTCCAAATGGCATGTTTATCTGGAAATTCATCCTCAAATTCCTCAATTAAATCTCTTTGATCAGCAAAGGGATCCTTTTCTTCCTTTTTGGATTTTGGTTTCTTCTTAGCTTTAGAAGTTTTATTCTGCTCTTTCTTCTTTTTCTTTTTCCCTGTGCGTTTTTGTTGGATTTGGGCATCTTTTTTCATTTTTTCTTTCTTTTTATCTAAAGCCGTTAAAACTTGATCAACGTTCATCCATTTGTTGAATCTCCTGATTGAATCATAATACGGTATGAATACTATCTCACTATCAATATCTTGACTTTCAGCTTCAATTAAAGTTTTCATAAACAAAGCAGAATCGGAATCTCTGGAAAGGGTTGCGATCTCCCCATCAATAACTGCAGAATATTCTGCTACAGCTAATTCTGGGACCTCATGATAGAGATCAATACCTAGGAAATCTGAAATACCCGCACAGAAATGAGAAATAATTATATTTCCAATCTCTTGAATCGAAGACTGGGTATCTTTGCTCAAATCATCGATATGAGAAACACTTCCAATTTTTTGATGGGTCATTTCAACCTCTTGTAAAAATCCGCCCAATTTCTTTAAGGAGAACAAAAGGAAAATGACACCATTAAGATCTTTACTTAATGTTGCACGTATTCCTACTACCATATCTTCGGGATCTACAACATCAGATCTCCCCATTTCCATAAGATCTCTAATGTTCACATGTTCTACATTTATATTGATCTTCACTTTGTTTTTCATCAGCTTTGACATAGCCACAATTGCTTTTCCCGAAGCAATATTCATTATTTCCTTCAACGCATCTTTTTGCTGTTCATTGAGATCCAGTCTCACATCTTCTTTTTGGCGATTTACCAAACTCAAGGATTCGCTTTCGGATGATTTTGAATCGATCGCACGGTATTTTTCCAAGAAGGGGAATTTACTCTTGAGAATTGCATCAACATCCAAGATTTTGATAATGGTATCACTTTCATTTGCGATTGAATCTAAATAAGCAAGATCAATACTTGATTGAACGGTATCGGGGACATTTTCATAATTATTGTCCCCCAATTCCACAATGTTATTAATCTCCTGGACATGAATCCCAAACATTTGATCCGAATAATTTAGGACAACAATTTTTTTATTTTGTTTCTCTCCAGCAACATCTTTTCGAATATTTCCAAATATACAATATTCAAAATTAAGAATAGGAAGAATTTCACCTCTTAAATTGTAGATTCCTTCAAATTTAGTGGATAAACGTGGGATAGGGCGTACTTTTTCCGCATCAAATACTTCTTGTACGAACGCCAATCTAATGGCTACAAACTCGCCTCTTAACTGGAATATAATAAATCCATTCTGTAAGCGAGAATTTCCATACATATCATCGCCATAGTTATAATCTGAAGTAACATCTTTACTTTTTTGCATTTTTTACACCTTTTTAAAGAAATTTAAATATTTTTTTGGGATAAATATAGCCTTCCCATATAATCTTTTTAAAGCCCCTGGAACTTTTAGAGTAAATTGTATATCTCCCTTTTCCTTTCATATTTTTAAGAACAGATAATACATCACCAAGGGACCCAAAATTGAATCCCCTTATTTCTGTATCATCGATAATTATCAAATCATCATCATTAAAATTCCGATCTGGGTCTTCATATTCAATAATACATTCAAATTTGAAATCTGAATCCTGTGAATTCAGTCTTTCTAAATCTAATGCAACTGTTCTGTCGATACTTCCGCAAATAAGATATACATGTTCCACTGGCTTGTAATTTTCACTATTTTTCTTCTTTTTATTAGATCTATTCTTTTTTTTCAAGAATTCATTAAAATTATTTACTTGTTTTTTTATTTTATACAATAGTTTCTTATCTAATACCTCAACAATGAAAACGGGATAAACTATATTATCTTCTATTTCATCCTCAAGGATTAAATCAATTTGAAATTCATCTTCTTGAACATCTTCATCTATTATCTTTTTTTCTGAAAATTCATCACTATATAATTTATATTGTAAAAATCTTGCCTTGATGGCAGGTTTGTTTTTTAAAACCCCTCCAATATAAACTTGTTTTAACAGCTTCTGAACTTTCTCTGGAATATCATCCAGACTTTTATGTTTCTGGAGGTTTATGTCATCATATTTTTCATAATCCTCAAGAAAGTCCTCAATTCTGTCCTTTTCCAGTGGTGGATATACTTCACTCAACTTATAATCGTTCATTTTTAGATAGTCGTACATTTTTTACACCTCTTATTTTATAAATATTTCATGGTTTTGAAGGTCGTAATCGCCTTCGGGAACATTCAATAGATAAGATACCTCAATTTCTTCACGAGGCCCTATTTTTTCTATTTTCCAAATTATTTCCTTCATTTTTTCATCGATAATATTTTCTTCATATTCAAAACCCGCATTATGGATCTCTGCTGTTCTTGGAAGATTATCAATCAAATCCAAATCATAAATATATTTATCACCGTTATTTCGAACAAGGAGCATGATCTGAAATTGGCCTGCCTTGGTATAATGATCGACAATTTTACCCAGAGATATTTTGTGTCTTTCATGAACAATATCAATTTCTGGGAGAAAATTCTCCGAAAGACCATATTTTTGTACTGATTTAATGGGTTTTGTATCGAAAAATATAGTACAAGGAAATTGGTAATTATGGTCATAGCTTGGTCTCATTGCCGACATATCATAATCCAAAATCAATTCATTTTCTCCTTCAATGGAAGTCAATAAGTTATTTAAATTATTCACCGCAATAAGGAGCCAATTTTTATTTTTCTTCTTTTCGATATATTCGATCTTGAATGCAGGTTCCTCTTTGGTTCTTTTTTCACTAAATTTACCATAAAATTCGTTGAATATTTGCTCAATAGATTGATCTGCATGATCCAATTCCATTAATGAAATTCTTTTTTCTTTTAGAACATTGAATTCTTTCATTTTAATTTGGGCCTGCTCAATATAATTCTTCAATTTTGATTTAGTATCATCTAATTGATCTTGAATTTTTTCTACTGAAGCCGTTTTTTCGTTGAGCTTTTGGGTATTATGCTTCAATTCGTCCAAATTTTTTACCAATTTTGGAATTGATTTTTCTTTTGAATTAATTTTATTCTTTAAAACTTGAATTTCATTTTTAATATCTTTCAATTTTTTTTCCGAAATATTAAGCTCTTTTTGAATTTCATCGGAGTTTTCATTTTGAGTTTTAATTTTTCCCTTAAGCGCTTTCTGTTTTTTATTGAAATTTTCCAACTTGGATTTGATCTTTTTCTTTTCTTTTTCAATAGATTCAAGTTCTTTTTGAAGAGAATCTTGCTTTGTTTTAATTTTATCCATTTTTGCCTGAATTTCTTTTTGCTTGGATGCGATTTCCTCTTTTTCTGAAGATTCTCCGCCATTTTTCTTCTCTTTTAATTCCTTCTCCTGCTTTTCCAGATCTTTAAGATCTTTCTCAAGACTTGAAATTTGAGATTTAATCTTTTTGTGTTTTGTATTTATTTTATTTTCTCTCTTTTCATGGGAACCGATCTTTTCCTTCAGATTTTCAAGGTCTTTAGCTTTAGATTGATCTTCTTTAAGGGATTTTATTTGTTTTTCTACTCTTTTTTTCGTTTCTTTTTGGTTATTAAGCTCTTTCTTAAGGGATTTCTGCTGGTCTTTATTTTTTTGGATTGATTCCTTTAATTCTTCTTTCTTTTTCTTCTTTTCATAAAGATCATCTTTAAGCTGGCTGAATTCTACATTTTCTAGCTTTTCTTGAAGTTCTTTCATTTGTTTTTTCTTAGCCACTACTTTTTCCCGAACTCCTTGATAGTTATTTTGGATTTTTGTTAAATCCTCTTCAATTTTTTTTAGTTCTTGTTCTCGGGTCATTATATCATTTTCGTCTAAGAATTCGCCATAGGAAAGAACCTTATCTTTTGATTTTATTTTTATCTCCCTGATATCATTTATCTTAAACTTTTCAGGTAATTCCTCTTTGACCAACATATGGTTGATTGGTAAGGTGGAATAATTCATTAATGTGAGATTTTCATTAACTGAATCGATTTCAAAAGATTTTAATTCCGTTTTATCAAACTTCTTTTCTGCTTTGATATTTAATAATTCGATATTTTCTTCATCTAAAACCATTTTGGCGGAAAAATCATTGATAACCCTACGGTCGGGCGAATATTTTATTTTTTTCTTAAGTATGGGTCTATTTTCTGATTCGATCGTTTTTGAAAAGAGTGTTTTTTCTTCATAAGGCTTAATTGAAATATCTGAATTTTTTAGCGAGAAATGCCTTTCAGTTCCCTCATCAGTATCTTGAGTAAGTTCTGCACCAATCAAATTGACTTTATAAGATGAACGGTTAATCAAGGTTAGAGAACAATCCCAGAACCCTGGTTTTTCATCTTTTTCATTAATATGGACAAATTCAGCAACCTTAATGGAGGAATCAAAATCATCAATATTATAAAGATCATTACCTCCCACATTAACTCTGTATTGAATATCAATTTTGCCCGATTGAGTGGGTTTTGGAGATAACTTAATTTTATATCTGAGAGATAATTCCTTTTCAGGGTTCAAATTTGAAATTGTCCATTTCAACCGCTTTATATTTTTATCAACTGTGCCCGAATTGTGTTTTACCTCCAGTAATTCTAACAGGGTTCGAGGGAAATATTTTGTTAAGACTATATCGGTTAATCGATCCTTTGATTTGTTATGGAGTACAATATTTCCATAAATCTCATTTTCTCCATTTTTTTCGAGAAATAATTGAGATTCTTCTCCAAGATCCGAAATATAATCCTTTCTGGATATTTTTTCATAAACCTTAAGTTTTGGAGCAAAACCCTCCTTTGATTCTTTTATCTTTTGAGTCCATTCTTGACTTGGAGGAATTTCCGTTATAAAAATATTTTTAGAAATTTCCTCAAGATTTACCTTCAAATTCCACAGCTTATCCCTATCACTGATATTTCTAATTATGAGTGAATCTTCGGAAAGATTCCCAGAAATATCTCCTTTTATATTTCCTTCAAATAATTCAGTCCTTCTAAAAGTAATTGGAATAGTAAGACCTTCCTTTTTAGAAGATTTAAAAGATTTAGATAAACCGAGTTGTTTGTCTTCGTATTTCTCTTCTTCTTTTTTATCCACATATGGTAATCCTATTAGATTTTCATACATAGAAAATTTAATTTCATCAACATCTATTTTTTTGAATGTCATGATTCACACCTCATATTTCGTAATATTTTCCATTTTTACGTAATTTTAAAACGCCGTCCTTCTCAAAAGAGAGAATAGATCGGCTAGATTTACCACCAAGGTCTTCGGAAACTAATTTGATATCTTCTTCGTCCAA
>CAZEPC010000283.1:0-6513 GCA_964513765.1 uncultured archaeon | reverse complement strand
TTGCGTTCTTTACATCTGAGCATGAGAAATATCCCCGATCTTTTCATCAAGAAGTCCCATGTGAATTTCGTATTTCGGATGATGCAAGCATCTATGTTATTTACAAATGGCTTAGTTGGCGCTATTTTAGGTGCGACTGTTTCAAATTATTTTGGTCTAGATTACAGATATGGAGCAACTATTGGTGTGTTATTATTTTTGTGGATTGCTGGTGGTACAATAACGCTTATTTTAAATGATCTTAACTTAGCATATAAAACCGTCATGTATATCTATACTATTGATGATCTAAACAATAAAGAAGGCTATAATCGTTATGATCTTGAGATTCCCCTCGATGAGGAGGAGATGAAAGAATTAGAGGAGGAAGAATCCAAGAAACTCAAGAAAATTGATGAAACTAAAAAATTGCAGGAATAAAGTAAGTAATGATAAAATAAAAGCAAAAAATGATTTCGTAGTCCTAATTTTTTCTTATTTCATTCGTTTCTTTCTTTTTAGTATGTTTGTTTATGCCAAACATTATTTAGCGCAATGGAATATCCTTGTATTCATCTTTTAAAGAGGGAAAAAGATCTAAATTATTATGGGGGAATATCATAGAGTTTGCATATTCTCTTTGGAATTTGGGATCGTTGGCAATTTCAAAGTATTCCGTCTCCTTACTTACTCTATTGGCCACTTCGCGTAATTCTGTATTCAGGATTAACGCCTTAGCTCCCTCGCCTGCTGCATTCCCGATTTGATACACCTCTTCTAAGTCTACATCGGGAATGAGTCCAATAAATTTGGCATTATCAATATGAATGAACGTTCCAAAGGCCCCGCAAATATATATTTGGTCTAATTCAGGAAGTTGAATCTTTTTCTTTTTCATCAGCAATAATTCTCCAGAAAGAAATGCTCCCTTTGCCTTTTGAATTTCTCTGACATCATCTTGGGTAAAAACGATGTCTTTTTCTCCCCCATTAAATAATTTTGCTCCTTCCTTTAGCTTAAAATTTAAATCTGCTGGAAAGTCTTTTGAATGAATTATGTATTCCCAACCATTTTTTCCTTTCCTGAATCTCTCGGGGTTCTTCTCTTTAACGTAATCCATATTAAATTTCCCCGATCGAGTTAATATCTTGGCTCTTAACATCTCTGCTACAATATCAACAATTGCACTTCCGCAGAGTCCGATTGGTGTAGTTGCGCCGATTACATTTATTGAGGGGGTAAAATCTTCTGGATCGATTAAAATCTTTTCAATTGCCCCTTCCGATCCTCTCATTCCATTCTTGATGTGAGCTCCTTCAAATGCGGAACCCGCCGCGCATGAACTTGCCATTAATCCCTCTGATCTGCTCCCAAGAACAAGTTCTCCATTTGTTCCAATATCGATCAATAAGGTTCTCTCTTTTATCTGATCCAATCTTAGGGCAATAATATCGGCCATGGTATCCGCTCCCACAAACCCGGCAATAATGGGGGGACTATAGATCTCAGAATCGATGCTCATTGAATCTATATTTAGATGGTAGTTCCTGAGTCGAATTGATTCTTGAATAACCGGGGGATACGGTGCTAATCCGAGATAATTGACGGGCAGTCCAAAGAAAAGATGGTGCATAACGGTATTCCCTACAACTGTTATTTCAACAATATCCTTTTTATTTAACAATGGTGCTTTTTCAAATCTGCGGATTATTTGATTTATTGCTTGATGAACTAAATCTTGTGCCTTATGGAAATTTTCTGTTGATTCTGCTGAATAATTGATCCTGGTTATAACGTCCTCTCCTATTGCGGTTTGGGGATTTAACATTGATTCAATATCGACCACTTTCCCTGTATTCAAATCTATTAAATACCCCACGATTGTAGTCGTCCCGATATCAAAGGCCACACCCCAAAGACCCTCAGTGGTATCGCCGGATTGTACCTTGAGCAGCATGATGGGTTCATGTTCGGAATTAATATTAGTTTGCAAAATCGCGGTCACGGATCCTTTTTCCTCTCTAATTACGTGAGAAAGCTCTTTTAAACAGTTATATTGGGTTTCAATGTAATTATTATAGATTCCAAGCAAAGGAAGCTGGTCTCTAATGGCTGTTTTTATAAGATCAAAATCGGAAAGCGTGGTTTGACTTTCTTTCTTGAATTTTTCCAGATCAAGTTGAACTTTCCAAAATCGGGGCAGTTTCATATACCTAGCATATATTTTTGCCTCTTGGCTAGCTTCATGGAGAATCTTTGAGTTATTGAGAAGAAAACTTTCGGTCAGATATACTCTTACATCATTTTTCACTTGAGTTTGGCAACCCAATCGATACCCTTGTTCGATTTCTTTATCGGTAAGCAATTTTCGTTCCGCAGGGGACAACGGAGACACATTTTCCATTTGATTTGATGAGATTTGTATTTTACATTGGCCGCAAGTTCCCTTTCCTCCGCATACGGCATTTAAACTAAATCCTTCGTTTTCTAATGCTTTTAATATTGTGGTGTTTAGTTCTACTTCTAGTTTTACTGATATTGGTTCAATAATTACTTTTTTTTTATTTTCCATCTAACTTTCACTTCTTCTTTCTTATAGTGAATTATTTAGTAAGAGATATTGATCTAATTGCTTATTATTGCATTTGTTTAGATAAATAAATTTTCAAAAGAAATTTGGTTTAATCTTTTATGGGTAAATATTCATAATTCCCTTGTTTGTTTATTAAAAAAAGAATTTTTCTTAAAAACGATCTGGTTATTACAGAACACTCTTTTTTTATTTTTTACTTGGGATATAATTCCGTTGGATTAAGTATAATCTCTTCAATAAATTTGGTTCTTACATTCTTAAATAAACGGGCTTCTTTTTGCATATTTCTGCTTTTTAATAATTCGAGAAATGCATCTGGTTCAACTAATCCCAAACTTTCCTCGGATTTTAAGAATTCCAAGATATCTAAGGGATTAGATAATATAGAATAGTCTATTTTATTCGGCCAATCTTTCGTATATTTATACATTTTCTTCAATTTTGATTTAACCGAATAATAAATACCCCGTGTATCATATTGATCTTGCCCTTTTCGGAGGTCGATCTTTTTAATTCTTTCCTTGAACTTCTTATCTACCGATTTCACGAATTTTTTAAATACCTTCGGGTCATACCCCTCTTTCGTCTTTTCGTGTTTGTGGGCGTTTTTATTCAAGATTTCGAAAGTGTCTAAATCTCCCAATGTGCCCGTGGTTAGAAGCATTGTCTTTCCTCCCAATACCGCGTAATTAAAGGCTTGTAATACTTCTTTCTCTCCCACAATAGTATTTCTGTGGTATGCTTTTACTTCTATGAAGCAGGCATTATCAAATTCGATCTCCTTTAATCTGCCATTGTGGTTATTATTAGGATCTTGATTTTCTTCATTATCCGTTTGGGTAGTTAGATCGATTATTTTATTTGCTTCAGTTTTTGGGATAATTAATAAATCGGGGTTTACCTTGTAAAGACGGGGTTCATCAAAACTCATATATTCCAAAGAACTGAATAATCTATCTGCCACCCATTTAGCGCCCATTTCCCGGAAACTTCTAGCTATGGGTGAGGGGGAAGTGTTCGGTGGAAATTTGGTGCGGGGGGGTTGTTGTTCTATTAAATCATCTAAAAACGGATCATTCTCATCAGAATAAACAATTCGATAGGGTGATTTCTTCAAAAAGAGTTTCGTTGCCCATTTTCCGTTGATATTTCCAAATTGGAAATGTAAATGCTTGATACGGTGGGGATGCTTTTCCGTGGAAAATTGCTCTAAAAAGGGCTTCTTGTTATGTGTTGCTTTAAATTCTGATTTTTTATCTGTGTTCAAAAGATTCTTAGGCATTTCCTCAATATCAGGGTAATCAATGGTCAATGGTTTTAAATCCGTTCCTAGCTTCAATATTATGCTCCAACCTCAATGTATTCAATTTAATAGTATGAATAGTATTTATTGCTTTTTTTCTTATTTATTATAAAGATGCAAAATTTTTCAATTTATGCATTATTTATTAAAAATATGAGTTCCCAAGATGATGAAGATTTTGAATTAAAGCGGATTCGTATGAGGAAACTGCAACGGATTATGGAGCAGAAAAAGAAACAAGAGGAGAAAAAGAATAAAAAGACTCTTTCTGTTGCTGAAAAAATAGATAGGCTGCTTAAGGTTATTTTAAGTCCTCAAGCACAACAATATTTGGAAGAAATTAAACAAAAAAATATGGAATTATATAATAAAATTCGCTCACAACTATTTCCGCCTCAAATTAGCAGTAAAATTGATATTTTGTTGATGTATCTTCAAAGAGGAATGATCCGCTCGGGAATAATAAACAAACGCGATCTTCAGCACCTCGAAAGAAAAATATTAGGGGTAAAATCTAAAATTACTATAAAGAAACGAGGAGAAGAATCACTCTCCCTCGATTCATTTTTGAAAGACAAGGATTGATTGAAGCGGTTATTGATTAGGTAGGTAGGTCTTCATCCTTTTTTGCTAAATTATTTTTTTATTCCTCTTATATATTCAAACAATCCAATACATATTGAATGGATTTTGTGGTTCTTTGGAAAACGAGGATTTAAATTGAATGTATTCCATTAACATAATTATTCCTTATAAGATTTGGAATATATACTACATGGGATTGCACAGAAGTGAAATAATGTGAAGGAAAAAATATTTTCAAGATTGGAAAAAAAGCGAGACTTCATTTCAACCCAAAATTGGAAAATCGATGAATTGGAAAACATCTTGGATCTTAGTTTTGAGATGAAGGAGAAGCCCAATAAATATTTGGAAGGATTAAAGGGTAAATCGGTTTGTTTATTCTTCTTCAATCCATCCACCCGGACAAGAAACTCTATTGAGGTCGGGATTTCCCAGCTGGGCGGATATGCGGTCTATAATGATCCGAAGTTCTCTTGGTGGGGTCAAAAGTCCGAAAGTGTGAAAGATACTGCCAAAGTGCTCTCTAGGTATCATAAAGCAATCGCGATAAGAATGTTCCCTAATCGAATTGGGTGGGTTCCAGGTGAAAGTCATCGCCAGCTCAACCAGTTTGCGAAATATTCCAGCTCGCCTGTCATTAGTTTGGAGGATGATAAATATCATCCGCTCCAAGAAATGGCGGATATTATGACAATTAGGGAAAAAAAGGGGAAGCAACCGAATAAAAAAGTGGTCATTAGTTGGGCATATCATCCAAAGCCGCTTCCTCTAAGTGTTCCCAATTCGATCACCACCATTACCACCAGATTTGGGTATGATGTAGAGTTGGTTTGTCCTCCGAAATATATACTGCGAGATGAAATACTTAACCAAGCAAGAGAAAATGCCGACAGAAGTGGTGGCTCGTTTTCAATCAGTCATGATTTGAAAGAAGGATATGATGATGCGGACGTGGTCTATGTTAAATCGTGGGGATCTCCTTTGGCCTACGGCGAACCTAGGAAGGAAAAGAAATTGAGACTTCCCTATCGAAAGAAATGGATATGCAATGAAGAATTGATGGATTTAAGTAAAAAGGATTCTCTCTTTATGCATTGTCTCCCCGTTCGCAGAAATGTTGTGGTGACCGATGGGGTTATTGATGGCGAGCATTCTGTGGTTTATGATCAAGCGGAGAATCGGCTCCATACCGTTAAAGCGGTCATGTTCACACTCATGAGAAATCCGTTCCTCGAGGATCCAACCTTTTACTGAGTCTATATTTTCTCAGTTTCCATTGATTTTGTTTCCATTTTCTTTCGTCTGTATTTTTTCACTTTCTTTTTCTATCATAAAAACCAATTCTTATTAGACAAAAAAAACAATCTAGTTGATATGGCTAATCCATTAAGGAGGATAAATTGTCTATGAAATTTTATATTGTGGATGTTTTTGCAACTGAGAGGTTTTCTGGAAACCAAGTCGCAATTGTAGAGCGGAATAAGAACATCTCTGCAAAAGAAATGCAAAAAATAGCTCAAGAAATGAATTTCACCGAAACTATATTTTTCTCGCCTGAAAAAGATAAGAGGGGTCGTTATAATGCTCGTATATTTACCCCAGAAAAGGAAGTAGAGTTCTCGGGGCATGCAATAGTCGGATGTGCTTATGTATTAATTAATTACTACGCCAAACGGCATAATTTGAAGTATGTTCATTTTCAGCTCATCCATGAATCCGTGAAAATAGAAATCGAACACGGAAAAGAGGACGACATTGGAGGAGATGTATTTTGGATCGAGGAACAAGAGCCTGTTTTTGGCCATGAATTTGAAAAAATACTCTTTTCCCGTATTTTAAGCATTGAACCGGAAAAGATCGATGATCAATTCCCGATTGTCGAGGTTGATACTGGTTTACCCATGATTATTGTGCCAATTAAAAACCTAGAGTCCCAAAAGTACATTAAGATAAATAAAAAAAGATATAAATGGTTAACTGACAGAGCAGAGGCAAAATGCATCCTTACCTTTACCCATGAAACCTATCATCAAGAAAACCAGATTAATGCCAG
>CAZEPC010000282.1:0-6522 GCA_964513765.1 uncultured archaeon | reverse complement strand
GAAAACTATTGCTGAAGGAGTAGAAAAAGAGATTGAAGTAAAAGAGCTAAATCGGATGAAATCATCATCTTCACCCGTAGCAACCATCGAGAAAGTCTTACATGATGAACAGGAACGGGTAATTATCAGGCTTTCAAACGGTCAATTATACCTTTCTAAGGGAGACCCAGATCTTTGTCTTAAAGAAGGGGATTATGTTTCACTTTATCGTAGAGAAATGAGCATATCCGAAAAAATACCCCAATTATTAGATAAAGAAATTGAAAAAATGAAACTTATGGAAATTCCAGAGGAGACCTACGAAGATGTTGGGGGCTTAGATAAACAGCTGCGGGAAGTAAGGGAAATAATGGAAACATCTATACTCGATCCCGAGGCTTTTGAAGATTTTAATATTCCAACCCCAAAAGGGATTCTTCTTCACGGAATACCCGGTACTGGAAAAACCTTAATAGCGAAAGCGGTCGCAAATGCGACACGGGCGAAATATTTATACCTTGCAGCACCTGAACTTGTCCAGAAATTTATTGGAGAGGGGGCTCGCTTGGTGAGAGAAATCTTTCAACTGGCCCGAGAAAGTGAGGATCCGGTGATTATATTTATTGATGAAATTGATGCGATTGCTGCTAAAAGGAGAAGCGGAAGCCACTCCGGAGAGCGGGAAGTAAACCGAACACTTATGCAATTACTCGCCGAAATGGATGGTTTCAATAAGGCAGATCACATTAGAATCATAGCTGCAACAAACCGGATTGACATGCTCGACGATGCAATTTTACGACCCGGTCGGTTTGATCGAATAATCAAGCTTCCACTTCCTGATGAAGAAGCGCGCAAGAAGATATTTGAAATCCACTTGAGAAATAGACCAATATATCACGTAAAAATTGATGAATTAGCAAAGAAAACAGAGGATTTCAGCGGTGCAGACATTAAAGCAGTATGTATTGAAGGAGCTATGTTTGCCATTAGGAAACGACAAATGGGATATGATAGAAAGACAATAACCCATAAAGATTTACTAAAAGCAATTGAAAAAGTAAAGAAAAAGCGAGAAGAAGCAAAAGAAATGGGTAAAGTTAATACGAAAATGTTTTACTCCTAAAATCCAAACCAGAAAACCCTTAACGATTTAAAAACATGCAAATAAACCCTCTAATTTTTCTTTTTTCATTCCTTTATTCTTCTCTATCTACTTTATCTCTATTTATATAATCTATATCTGTTTCATCTATATCTTTATAATCCCTTAAGGATTTTCAATAAACGAGGGCATCTGAATATCAATTTTTTGCTTTCGAGGAATATTAAATTTTTCCATTGCCTGAATGGCAAAATATTTTCCATAACTATAATGGATAGTATTTCCAATCACCGGCATATATGATACCACATATACTCGTGATGCCATATATTCCACATCTTCTAAACTCACGTTCCATAGTACCACAAAGGGTGGACGAATTTCGATCATTTTATTGATAAAGTCCTCCATATCAATCTCGGTTATTTCATCAACAACCGATGGACTCCAGTATCGGATTCTCTTAAATTTTTCCCCTTTCGGGAGATACTTTTTCCATTCCTCCGGGCTTTCAACTTCTACAATTTTATCCAAACGAAATAATTTTTTCGCCCGTTTTGCGTAATATTTTTTTTCAGAATAATATGCGGTGTCTCCAGAAACCACAATATAATTTACCACCCATACACGATTTAAAAATTCTATCACATCTTCCCCATGAACATCCCACACAATTGCATATTCGGGCCTCTTCTGAAGCATAAGATCTAAAAATGTTTCTTTATCGGTTTCTTCCGGCAAACCAGTCATCATTGTTGGACAGAGGTACTTCACGGAGATCACTTGTTTTTATCTGTATTTCTTTTTGAATGTTTGTGTTATTTTTGATTATTGGATGGTAAAAATGCTGAAAAACCAACAAATCAATTAAATATAAATTAGTGAGAAATAATAATTTAATTAAAGCGATTGAAAAAACCACGAAAATAGGAGGAATTAAAATTTCAGTTTCATTGCCATTACTCAAAAAAATAATCGATAAAGAATTGCTTTTAAAGCAGCAATACCAACTTTTTGAAAAACAAGCAAGGGAGGAAGAATATCCAAATATTGCAAATGTGTTTCAAGCATTTCAAAAAGGGTTGAATATCATAATTCGTAATCATAAAAGAGCCATTAGAAAAGAAGATATATCAGAGGCCGAACACTCAGAGAAGGATTTGAAAAGTTTAGTAAAATCCACACGCGAAAATATAGAAAAATCTAAGTTAGATCTGAGTGCCCAGTATATTAAAGAATATAAAGAAGCGATAAAGAAAATTAAAAACACCCTTACCGAGGAAAGCTATAGGATAGAGGATGATGTGGTAATTTATTCCCTTCAATGGGGACAAGGAGTGAAAAAATCACATGTCAAAGTACTCAAACTCGTTCAAAAATACCTTAAAAAAGAACTCAAATTTGAACCCATTAATTTAGATTACACTAATCCTTATGTATGTGAAGTCTGTGGACATTTAATCTTTGGAAAGCCAAAGCGTTTGTGCCCTGTGTGTGATAATCCACCAGAATTTTTTGATTCTCTAGAAAATAATATTAAAAAAGAACCAGTTGAACAGGAGGTTTCATAATGATAGGCACCAAACCCTATGAAAATGATGTTGATATAGAACGGGAAGAGTTAATCAAGAAATCTGCATATGGATTAAATGACGGATTACTCTCCATTTCGGCGTTACTCGCTTTCTTTTTAGGAATGGGCCAGAGACCAACTACAATTCTCCCTATTTTAATAGCGGCCACAATTGCAGGTGCTTTAAGCTTGGCCGTAGGAGAATATATCAATACTAAGACCAGAAAAGAGGATTTCCTTCAAGAAGAACATGATGCCCGAATGGAGGTCCATTTAGTACCGGAACTAAAAAAAGAAGAAATCCGAATGATTTACAAATACAAAGGGTTCAAAGGTGATTTTTTAGACGAGATTGTTGAGCACATCGCCATGGATGAAGATTGGCTCGTTCAAGAGCTGGCTTTAGATGAAGTTTCCTTAGCGGAGACCCAAAAGGAAAAGGAATGGAAAAATGCACTTATTATTTTTATGGCCTTCTTAATTGGTGCTTTATTCCCTCTCATTCCTTATGCATTTGCGCTCATCCCCGAAACATCTAATTATGAAATAGTGCTGATTTTTGCGCTGATCTTAATTGCCTTTGGATTATTCTTTGCTGGTGCTCTAAAGATGTTTGTGACAAAAATAGAATGGGCAAAATCCGGATTGCAAATGCTGTTCATTGGAATGGCGTTATTCGCCATAAGTTATCTTTTAGGTTTTATGCTGCCATTTTGAACTTAAAGAGCACTTTAGGAGCATCTATCAATTCTGTGTTTCTGAAGGCACATTCGGGGCCTTTGGGAAATAATCATTAAGAATTCCAATTAACACATCACATACAACCTCCTCACCATGGGCTTGAATATGTTTCCGAATTTCCCTCCCAAGCTCCACCCTTAATGAGGTCTTCTTTTCTTCCTTTTTCTCAGGTATGAGTTCACAGCAATCAAAGTATTCTAAGGCTTGCTTTTGAGAGATTTCATCACCATAAATCATATTATCGATATGATGAATAACAAATAATCCTTGAAATGTTATTTCCTCCTTGCTTCCATGAACATATGTACACCGCTGTTCAATAATCGCACCCTCTTCAAAGTAATCTCTCTTGAAGACTACTTGATTATCAATATATTTGCGGCGTAAAAAATCTCTTTTAAAGAGGTATTTTGTTCCTCTTTCTACATAAGCAAAGAAGTTTTTTGACTTTTTATCCTCCTCCCAAAAAACTGGTGCAAGAAATTCACCGTAGAAAGGTTCTAATAATAGGGTATATTTATCCTTCAATTCATCAATATTTGTATCTTGTTTTGTGTCGCTCATAATCATTATCCTCTGGGTATTAAATCCTCTTTAACTCGGTTAAAGAAAATTGAAAAAGTCCCTAATATTCCTTATTTTCTTTATGCATATATGGCTTTTAAAAAGAGAGAGGATATAGATTTTTTAAAAAGGACATAAATAAAAATAATTGACCAAAAAACCTATTTAGAGCAAGATCCATCAATTTGAAGGGTCGATTTTTTTGGGACGAATAGATTTTATCTATGCAACCCTGAAACGGGAGCTCCCTTGAATCCTTTCTACTAAACCCTCATCAATGTACTCCTTTAAGATAACCCACATGGAGTTTGTTCGTGTGGCGATTCCGGAGAGATATTTGGGAAAATCAATCACTTTTTTGGTAAGCCTCTTAAATTCAACCCCTTTCCCACCGGCCTCGCTTAATACTTCAAGTGTTTTTGATTTCAAATAGTGCCCCTCATCCAGAGCCTGTTTAATATGCCTTTCTATTTCATTTTGTCCTTCAATGGTCCCGTAATGCTGTGTAATAAGTACATCTGGAGAAATATCTAATACTTTTCTTAATGTTTCCAGCTCTGCGTTCAAACTTGCAAGGGGGTTATTAAAGGATGCAAGTCCCACCTCTCCCTTTCCATCTTTCATATCCTTGAGACTTAGTAAATCACCTGAAACCAGATACTTATTATCATTATCTTCGATCTCGATTTCGTAGGCAATATGATCAGGTGAATGCCCAGGAGTATAATGGGCAATTATCTTTACTCCACCAAGATCAAATTCTTGTCCATCACTAATCACATCTACAAATGAGTAATCAGGATCCTCCCCCCATAACCAATTGGTCACTTTTGTGCTCAATTTAGGGGGAAAAGGGACCACATTCTTGTACATGTCCCCCAATAAATCAATAACAAGATCCCCATAAGATCCGGGGTTTTTGAAGAAATCTAATGCTTCCGGATGTATAAAGGCCGGGGTTCCTCCACACACAAACCTCCCCCAAAATTCCAGCCCTCGTGCATGGTCTGGATGAAAATGGGTATGAAGAAACCCCAGAGTTCTTTTTAATTCAATTTTGTCTTTCTTCATTCTTTTAAAGTTTTTTTTATTTATCCATTTGCCTTGCGTTGCGGTATCAATAAAATAATTACCCTTTTTTCCTTTAACCAAAACAATCCGGGAACTCAATCCCCCGGGGATTGGTAATTTAATGGGCTCATAAATATAAATATGCTTGTTGTATTGGGTCATGTTAATATAAACTCCTAATTCTTTTTCATAATTGTTTCAAGATTGATTCTTTCACCACTATTAAGTGATTCATTGATTGCCTCCAAGAAGGCCATAATTTCAACCATTTCCTTCACTTCGATAGGGCTTTTTCCCGTCTTAAAAAATTTGACAATATCTTTGAGAAGCATTTTATAACCCGGAGGTTTATTTTTAGCCTTGGTTTGTAGCACTTTATCAGGTAAATAAATATCGGCACCCCAATCATGTCCGCCCACAAGCCTCATCCCCGTGAGCTGAGCCGTACGATCATCCTTCCAATTGGCCACAATTGAATCCGTTAGATCAGTATGATTGGATACTTTTACATTAATACAGCCTGTCCCCATTAAACTATAAATAATCGAAGCTATATGAACTCCATACCAATAATAACCGGGGTAATCGTCCAGAAGATCAACTGGACCAAATGCATGTATGGAAGCAACCAAGCCCCTTTTCTTTTTGGATAAACAATCCGAAATACCCGAGTAATACCTGAGGGACGAAGCAGAGAAAAAAGGGCAGCCCTCTTCATTGGAAATGTTAGCAATTTCTTTGGCATCCGAATATGAACATGCCAGAGGTTTGTCGATGAAAACGGGTTTTTTATAGGAGGCAATTCTCGAAAATTGCTCCAAATGTTGCCTCCCATCGCAGCTTTCTAATAATAACGCATCCGATTTTTCTGCTACATCTTCAATTGACTCCAAAATCTCCACACTATATTGGGTGGCCAATTTGAAGGTGAATTTATCGACCCTTGAATGGGATTTGGAAAATTTCTCACTTCCTCCAGGAAATCCGTACCAGACTTTTCCGCCTTTTATCCGATTTTTTCTCTTTTTTGCATTAAGATATTTGGTAAAAGCATTACAATGGCTTGTGTCAAGCCCAATCATTCCTATTTTCAAATCTTTCATATATATTTACTTTATCAGTTGGACTAATAAACCTTAAAAAAAGATCTTGAACTTAAAAAAAAGAAAACACCAAAAATTTTTCCCATAATTAAGACAATACAAAAATAATCATTAGATAAGAAGCAAAAACCGCAAAGAATGAGAGATAAAAGGTAAGTAGATGATTATCAACTATAATTTTCCTTTTAAAATGCCCAATTTTTATAGTAAAAGTGAAAATATTATCTTTTTCCTTCAGAATACCATAGAACAAGGCAGGTTGGAACCACCTTAAGAAGTGGTAACTAAATATCAGAAATGCCCCCATAATAATGATAGATATGGAAAGAATCTCCAACACATCTGCTTTTTTAAACCTAAATATGAACCAAATAACAAAGATGATT
>CAZEPC010000281.1:0-6540 GCA_964513765.1 uncultured archaeon | reverse complement strand
CCCCCTCTGAAAATCGTTCTTTTTTGCCCCACCTCCATCAATATAATAGTTTGCGAGGGCTTTAGGTATATCAATATGTATAAAACAACACTTCCCCTTGCAAATTTCTTCATCTAAACAATTTGGCCCATTGATGGATCCCTTAACTAATTGGTTGAATTCTTCTACTGTTTTGAGAATTTTCGAAGACAGTGATTTGATTTCTTTATCTTCCCCAATTTCTGGATTATTCGTATTTTTTATATTCTCTTTAAGCCCGTTTGAACAGTGTTTTTGGTTGTTCCTATTGTTTTCCTGAGAAGATTTTTTTGACTTGTTGATTTTGATCCCTTCTTTTTGGATGAATATGGCATCATTATATGGAAATAAATGATGTTTTTAGTGTTATCTGTGTGTTATCTGGATATAATCATTATATATTATATTTTTTTGCTTTTCATGAGATATGGAAATGTTAACCAATGATTTTGCCCAAGTCGATAATGAAGATATGGGCAATTTGGCGATTAAGTCCGCAAAAATCTCTGTTGTTGGCCTACCTGCGGTAGGAAAATCAACATTGACCAAATTAATTCGCGGACAGAGGACTTCGAATATGTATAAACCGACTATGGGATTTCAATTGAGGAACACAAAACTCCAAGGAATCTCGTTCAAAATATGGGATTTTGGGGGACAAAAAAGCTTCTTGAAGAACCATCTTTCAAAATATGTGAAGGGTAGTGATATTATTTTTGTGGTCACCGATTCAACACCCAAGAATGTACTCGCCACGAAGGAGTTGGCCGAACATGCAAAAAGCTTGGTTAGTGAAGACTGCGAAATTGTTGCAATTGCCAATAAGCAAGATTTACCCGGACATATGAGCTCTGAAAGGGTGGAAAATGTGCTACAGATTAATACTTTTCCGATGGTGGCAATCGATCCGGAAAAGCGGTTATATATGATTAAATTAATTCAAACTTTAACAGGTTATGTCGAAAAGAAAAAATTAGGAGAGATGTAAATGAAATTTGATGAATCAGAAATTGTTGCGGCTGGTATGATTGGATTTGATATGATTGAAGGCCCTAATGTGAAATGGTATAAAGAATTTAGAAATAATATCGATTTTCAAATCGATATGGAAAGTTTCCTGATGAATTTTTATCTAAGCTTCCGCGGTGGCGATGAAGAGCTTCAACCTATATCTATTCTTTATAATGATTTCTATATAGTTGCCTTTCCACGAGGATTGGAATTATGTTGTTTATTCATGAAACCTGAAGATCTAACTCCTAAATTGGAACGACTTCATAGGATTGCCGATGAATTAATTGTAAAAATGGATGAAAAGGAAGCCTTGGAAGATGGAGAGTTTCTTAGTAATGAAAGTGATTCTGATGAAGATGAGATTAAAAGAATTGTAATAAATTTACTTAACGGACAGGAAATTTCAACCCCAGAACTAAGAAGATATTTCCATCTGTCTAATTCGGAAATTTGGAGCATCATGAGCCAATTAGAACGGGAGGAAAAAGTGACAAGGACCCAGAAAATTGGCAGGGCTCAATACTGGACCGCTGCTACTGCTTAAATTATTTATTGTTTTTTTTAACTTTTTAGTTAAACTGATAAAATATTAATAGAATATCTATATTTATGTATCTATATGTCATCAATGCTGAAATCTCCGATGGTTAGAAATAGTATGGCTATGGGAGCTTCTTCCTTTAAAAAATTTCACGCGATAAAAAATTCCCAGAAGAATATGGGAAATATTTTCCATAATGAATCCTTGAAAAAGAATTTTGAAGCTGGATTTAAATTTGGTCAAAGGATATTGGACTTGATGAAGAAAAATGAGCTCAATCTAAGTTACTTTCTCGATTTTTATTCAGATTTGGGCATTTTCCTATATGGAAAGGTTCTAATTGAGGGAGAAAAATCACTTAAAATTTCGAATGAGTCAAAAATCTTGAAATACATGCAAGAAAATACATACAAAGAAGTCTTACTTAACTATAAATACAAACCAATGTTTGAAATAAAAAATGAAGATATTGAAAATAAGTATGAGATTAGAGTTCAAACAGAGAATAAAATCTCTTTAATCGAAAGAGATGAAAGAATCGATATTAAATTTTCCTCGAATGAGTGTTGCTGGAAGTTTTACTCGGTTAAAGAAATAGGTATGGTACTTAAGATGATTTACTCACCAAAGAAGATTCATTATACACTTAAAATGGAGAATTCAAGAGACTTCGAATTAATCATTGATGAGGAAAAAGATCAAATAAAGATTTTATCTAATTCAGATAAGTACGTTCTTAATATTAATAAGGAGAAGGATACCATATTATTAAAAAAAAATGATGGATTTCTATATGGATTCTCTTTTTTTCCTCGATACAAAGACCATTCATTGGGACAAAATTCACAAAATTTATCTGATGAAAATGAAAAAAGTAAGAAAAAATTATCTGATAAACCCGTTGATATTGTTGAAGGTTGGCTGGAATTAATTGTGACTATTAAAAATGCAGCGTTATTTATAGATAAATTCTTAATTGACAATAAAGTGGAAGATGCTTATATTTTCTTCAATTTACGTCTTTTTGATCGAAATCTGAATGATACAACGGCTTTTATTCATGTGAAGAAAACAGGCATGGGTATTAGAAAAGATGAATTAGAGGAAAGATGGATTAATAAACTTATCAACTTAAAAAAAGAAAATGAGGTACTCTATGCAACAGAAATCGTTTGATCTTATTAAAACTGGATTATTTTTAATTGAAGTTTGGTCAAAACAAACCCCAACACTTTTTAATTTGGAGAATGTGAAATATGAATTTAATTGTATAGAAAAGGAAATTCTCTTAAGAAATGGATTAAATAGGTTGTATTATGGTGTTTTAAATTGTTTGGCATTTCATTTTGACCAAGCAATTGAGAAGGGGATTCATAGATGGTTTGTAGGTAAAGTTAAAGACCAAACTAATTATAATAACAAAAAAGAATATTTGACTATCCATAAAAAGCTGCTAAACTTGCAAAAATTGAGGGAATGGAGTGATTATAATTTAGATTCAAATATTTCAATGGTTTATGGAACTGAAATCCAAGAAAAAACCTTAAAACATCATCTCCATAAAGTTTTAAGATGGCTGGTTTCAAAAAACATTATTCCCTCATTATTTAATTAGTGTTTATTTGAGGAGAAATTTTCTAAAGACTTTAAATAACCAAATTTCCATATCGTTTATATGCAGAGGGTAGAAAAAATTGATGTGCCAAATAATAAGTTAGCGAATGTTACTAATAAGCTCACATATTTTGCCCTATTTCTGTTTTATATTCTCGCACTACCCTTTTTAGCAGGGTCGATAGCCTCGGGAATTGTTATTCAATTTGTGGAGGAGTCCTTTCTGAAAGGAAAAGTAAATCTTGGGATATTTTTATTTGTCTTTTTGATTTCTGTCAATATTTTTTTCAAACCATTTCTTATGTTGAAGGAAAAGAGGAAAAATATCTTAATTACAGATCAAAACTTCTTTCAAAAAATCTTTCTCCAAATTAGCTTATTTCTATTCCCCCAATTAATTGGCGGGATCATTCTTATGATTGTCGGGGCTTTCAAATCATATAATTCATATTTTAATTCTTTCCTTTTACCAATCTTGGTTATTTTTCCTTTCATCAATCTCTATTATTTGGATTTTTTCAAAATTAAACAATGTTTAAATATTAATATTTTAAAAATGAGAAAAAGATATACTAAGTTAATAGGCATCCAATCAGTCACGATTATTGCTTCATATCTTATAGGCTTGGAATCTTGGGTTATTTTAATCTCAATTTTCATTGCATGGGGTGTATTTTATGTAATATTTTTTCATTTCTCAGAATATCTTAAAAAAAAAACTCGGGATGAAAAAGATGAAACCCCTACTACTTATAACCTAATTTTGAAGCGTTCTGAGGTGATTTTTATCACTCTAAATCTTTGTCTTGTATTTTTCGCGATTTATTTAGAGTTTATCAGATCCCCCAATGGAGATCTGATGAATACTTTATGGTTTTTCGGTTTGGCCGGCTTATTAATTGCAAAATCAATTTTTCTTTTTTTATATTTTAGCAAGTCTGGGCTTGGGCTTATTTCCCGCAAGCTTAACCCAACTTTTACGATTCTTCTTAGTTTTTATATAAACCTGTGTGCTTTGGAAAAAGGTGCCGGGATATTCGGATTTGTTCTTATTAATATTGGGATTATTATCTACATTCAAATAGAAAAACATTATGATCTCCTCTCTTTAAGTCTTTTTACCTATTTCCTAGGTGTCCAAGTTTTATTGATTGATTTTGTCATCTCATTTTTTATTCTCAAATTTTTCTTTAGCACACAAACAATAATTTTTACGATTATTCTTTATTTAGGTCTAAATTTAATTCATAAAAATCATGGAATTTCCTCTGAGAAATATAACAGATACTCAGAGCGTTTATTCAATGTGTTCATGTTAGAGTTTTCCCTATTTTCCGCCCAAGCTCTTGTTTATTATTTTGAATTAAAAATTTTTGAATCCTCTTTGCTCATTTATTCGTTTTTCATATTCCTAGGGTGTTTGATTTTATGTTATAGAAAATATCACAATTTTCAGAGAAAATTGTCATCGAAAGATCAAGTAAATCGAAAGAAAAAATATGAACATGGGCTTTTCGGCTTAATTGCAGGTCTATTATTCCATATTTTTCTAATATTCTATTCAATTATCCATTTTTTCACCGATAGATATTTTTTCTTTGAAGAAAGAAACGAATTTTTAATTCCAATAGTCATGTCTGGTTTATTGGTGGTAATTCTCAACCATTTTATACTCTCATTTAATGGTAAAATGGATTTCTATTCTGAAAGAACCATAAAAATTAGCCAAATCCTCCATAAATTGGTAATTTGTTTATTAATCTGTACTATGTTGCTAATTTCTTTAAGTTTTTCCCTCTCAATTGCTTTAAGCGTTAATATTTTTTCCTTTTTCATCCTTAACCTCATAAAGGATTTAAAATCTCTGAAGATTTACAATCCAAAGCCACCTAAGCTTCTGAGAATTAGGTTTGTGTTATATGTGGTCAATCTCATAAGCCTTTGGGCTTTATCCTTCTCGATCCCCTATACCTATATGGACTGGGGACTTGGGATATCTTTAATTATCTGCCTCATATTCATGCTCCTCTCACAAAATTACCATCCCTTACTAGGTAGATCTCCTAACGGGTTATCAAAGACCCGTAAAATAATTCGCTTATTAAATGTAATTGAGGTGAACTTAATTGTAATCCTGAGTTATACTTTGTTTTTTTCCGAATTAAGAAATTTAAAATTCGGTAAAATTGATCTAACATTTTTGATATTTACTCTAGTATTTCTTGCCATTTCTGTAATGTTTCAAGTTAGTTCTTTCCAATTACTAAAAGGTGGTTTTATTACTGATGGAATTAATCAATTTATATCATTAACTAGCGGATCAATGATGATTTTTGGTCTATTTTCCCTTGTTTTTCAATTTTTACGAGAATATACCGATTTTTCCTACAATTCCATACTTTTTCTATGCTCAATCATAACAATTTTTTTGGTTATTTTTGAGCTTTTTTTTGTAAATTGGATTTCTGCAGCGCCCCTATTATTTGCCATTACTGTACCTTTGACACTTACCGCTCTCCTAACGGGGGGCAATTTAATTGTTAAATATGTATGGGTTTTTCAAACCCCCAAAAATATAGAGACATTTATTCTATTCCTTCCTTTTATCTCCACGGGGTTGTGGCTTTCATTTACTTTCTACAAGAATTACCCAGATTATCTAAAGAAACACAAAAAAAGATTTCCTTCTCTAAACCAAGATACTCTTTCTTGGATTTACCCTCCATCCAAGAAAATTGCCGAGAATCTTGAAATTTTAAAGAAATATGGAAATCTTACTCTTGAGTTCCTCACTCTGGGGCTTTTCCTCTATTTAGGGTTTGAATATGCGAAACCTAATTCTTTGCTCATCCAAAATCTATTTCCTTTAGTTGCATCTTTGATTTTTCTGATCCGGTTCAATCCTTCCATAAATAAGATATCAGATCATTATTCCATTAATCCATATTTTTCTTTGACTTATGCGATGTGCTGGATTGGCCTAATTATATTAAACAATATCCAAACTCTTTCAGTTGGTGCTTTTAAATGGAGCAATATCCTAATGTTTTTGCTGATCGGCATTTTGAATCGTTTTCATTTGTTCTACGAGAAGAATGCGCCACAGAAAGGAACAACAACAATAATAAAAAATAGAAAGAAAAGATTCCGAAGATACAGTAATCTTTACAGCGGGTTATCCATTATTACCTCAATTTACATCCTAAAGATTGCAAATATACCTATAAATTTAGCCTTAGCATTTTCCATTCTCTTATTTAGAATTACAATCCCGAAACGATTTTTCAATTTATTCTATCATTCTTTGGTTCCCATTGCATTATCTTTTATTTGCTATGAAATATTAGGCTATT
>CAZEPC010000280.1:0-6575 GCA_964513765.1 uncultured archaeon | reverse complement strand
TTTCGTACATTCTTATGTCATCCGGTAGGGCAAATTCATTCTCCACCCACCCAAGGATTTTGTCAAGCTCTTCTACAGAGAGAAGATCCTTTTTAGTTAATACACTAAGGAGTGGAATGTGGGGAAATCGAAATTGTACCGAAGTGGCTAATAATAGGGTGGAAATAAAACCATTAGGATTGGAACACATTTTACTATCATAACAGAAAATGATTGCGGTTTGCACATTTCCAAAACCTAAAGCGTTCGCCACCAAAGGTCCGGTATTCCGAAAGGAGAACAATTCCATCTGCCCTGGAGTATCAATAAAAACGAATTCGGGATCATTGTATTGATTAATTTCATATTTCACATCCTCAAGGTAATTAATCATTCTATCAGTGGCCTCAATCATTGCCCCGTTTGGCCCCAAACCGGTCTCTTTTATCACTTGGTCCACCGTAACATAATCTTGAATATCAATATCGGGTAAGTAAGGTAAGTCTGGGACCGCAGGATCGAGATTGATGGAGATAGGTGTTATCTCTTGGTTATAATTTTGTAAGTAACCGATTAATGCATTGGTGAGCGTTGATTTTCCAGACCCCGCGGGTCCGATAATATAAGTTAGCAGCACACTAAAGAAATGACTTTCTCAATTTTTAAAATTTTGTAAAATCATTGGAAAAATTTTTTTAACAAGAGCTGAACATTACATTTTATTAGAGCCAAACCACAATGACCCGCAAATTACAATATCAATACTCCAAAAAAGAACTGCGAAAACTGATTCATTGTTTTGATGAAGATGTAGGAAAGGTTTCGGAGGATTTCCCAGATGAAGTTGAATTATGGGACGAAACTCTCCGCGACGGGGAGCAGACCCCTGGAATCTCCTTAAGGAGCCAAGATAAAATTGAGATTGGGAAAAAGCTAAATCAAATTGGGGTGGCAAAATTTGCGGCAGGATTTCCGGCAGTCTCGGCCCAAGAGTTAGAATCCGTAAAAAAGATAAAAGCTTTGGACTTTGAGGACACGACAGTACTGGGTATTGCACGACCTAAAGAATCCGATATTGATGCGTGCCTTCAATGTGATCTTGATGAGATTGTATTATTCATGCCCATTAGCGATCTGATGATGAAACTCCTCCATGAAACACCCGAATCAGAGTTGGAGAAAATAGAACGTGCCTTTTTGTATGCAAAGGAGCATGGATTACGCTTTAATTGGGTATCGGAAGATTGTACCAGGGCAAGACCTGAACACATTATTGATGTATTTAAATTGGCGATGATCCATTCTGCAGAATCTTTAATCATAGGAGATACTGTGGGAGTACTTCAACCTCACACTACCACTCACCTCATGAATTTAATAAAAAAAAAATTGAATTGGACAAAAGATAAAATCCCGATTGGGATTCACACTCACAACGATTTTGGGTTGGCAGTTTCAAATACTTTGGTGGCAGTATATAATGGTGCCACATTGCCACATGTTTGTGTAAATGGATACGGTGAGAGGGCAGGAAATGCAGCCTTTGAGGAAGTGGTGGTAAATTTAGAGAGAATGGACATTAATACGGGAATTGATTTAGAACAAATCATGGAACTCTCAAAACTGACCGAAGAGAAATTTAAGCTTCCGGTAAGTTCTCACAAGGCAATAGTGGGGGACAACGCATTTAGTCATGAAAGTGGACTCCATATCAATGCAATCATTGCACATCCAATGTCTTATGAACCAATAAACCCTTCAAAGGTGGGACAAACAAGGAGATTGTATTTGGGGAAGTTTTCTGGGAGCGGGTCTATTGTTAACGCATTGAAAACCAAACTAAAAACCTCCGATATAAATTTACCCGATAATGTTATTAAAAAAATTGTCACGGACGTAAAGAAAAAAGGAGAAGAGCGCTCTAAAACGGACAAAAAAGAGATTTATGATAAATTGATGAAATTAAAAGAAGGCCTCCGCGAAGGAATTAGTGATACTGAATTTTTTAACATAGTTGAGAAACACGCAAGTGAGTATTTGAAAGGAACCTGGGCAAATCCTAGCAAAGATATTAAGGAATAAATTTTATTTTTGATGAGATTCATAATTCAATAGATTACCATTCAGTTTTGGCCATAATCTTTATTTTCCCCATATATAATGGAATTTTAGAACAATAAAAGGCTAAGCAAATTCTTTTTTAGAAAGAAAAACCTTTTATACGAGCTTAGATCTATATGAAAATACCTAAGAAATGTAAAAGCTTTGATAAGGATCAACAAACAACTAAACACTAGGGAACTACAAATCCTTGGAAAAGCAAATGATATTGGACAAAAATTAGAAATGGTATTGGAAAAATTCTTTAAAAATTGGATTTTTGATCAAAATGCACATCAAAATGCACGAATGAAATTTCAAAAATCGTTAAAAAGATAGCCAAAAACAAAACCTCCCCCAGTCGTTATTTTTCGATTCTTATAACAGATAACGGCAAAGATCATCGATATTTGGATAAAATACATATTAATCTTAATCAAGATGAATGAGAACCCCGAATATATTTTTTCTTATTCACCCCAAAGAGGCAAAATAAAAGTGAATATCATACATCGAAATTACGGTATTGCGGAATTCAAAGGAAAAAAGCCAACTAAATCCATGGTTGAGGATAAGTACGGGAAGCCGGATAAAATCATTAACCATAATAATTATTCAAAGGAAATGAAATACAACGATGAAGGATTACGTTTCTATTATTTAATAAATGAAGAAAAAATGGAGGAAATTGAAGACCCTCTCATTTATACCATCGGTTTTAAAGCACCCTTTCAAGGTAAAACCGAAGAAGGAATAATTTTAAATAAAAGCACCATGGGAGATGTGTTTAAAACACTTGGAAAAGAAAATTGGCTTACTGCCAAAGATGATAAATATTGGTGGGTTGATTATTCGGGGATTTCATTTTATGTGCACAGAAATGAAGATTTCCAAAAATTCGATGAAAAGAGATATTTAAACAAGAAGATTGTGCGAATTACTGTTCCAGTAGTGCCCCGTGATGAGGACGCCATGTATAACGAGGATGGACAATTAATTCAAGCACAACAAGACATTTGCCCTGCGGATGGAGGATTACATGAACCGATTTATGATGAGGATAGAGCAGAAACAATATGCAGAAAATGCGGGTTAGTAATAAATGAACGGATGGTTGCCACCGGATTCGGCCCTCGTACTTTTAATGCAGAAGAACGAAGGAAAAAAGAGAGGCATGGATCTCCTATTACCCCTTTATTACCAGACCTTCAAATGGCTACCATGATCGATAAATCCGAGAAGATGAGCCCTCGTCTGAGGAAAGCCGTAAGATGGGATTCAAGGTACACATGGAAACAACGGAATATGATCCAAGCAACATCCGAAATAAAGAGAATAGGAGAACTTCTCAACCTCCCACAGAGGGTTAAGGAATATGCAGTGAAACTTTACCGAAAAGCATTCCAACTGGGGCTATTAAAAGGAAGAAGCATAAAGGCAATGGTCTGTGCCTCCATGTACTATGCGGCAAGCGCAGAGAAAGTCCCACGCACACTTAATGAAATTGTAGAAAACACAGATTTAACAATTCACGACATAACCAGATCATATCAAACGCTTATCCGTGAGCTGAATTTGAAATCTCCCACAATCCAACCAAAATTCCTGGTGGGGAAATATGTTACCGCGCTGAGTTTACCCCATCAAGTAGAGATCATCGCCCAACAGATTCTTTCAAACTATAAGAAAGTGTATTCGCTCTCGGGAAAGGATCCTAAGGGATTAGTGGCAGCTGCTATTTATTTCGCAGCAAATCATGAAAATCTTAAGGTAAGCCAGACAAAAATCGCTACTGAAATTGGTATTACAGAGGTTACCTTGCGAAATAGACTCAGGGAGATTCAAAAATTTATAAGATACATCAAAAAGCAAAGAGCAAAAAAGAAATCAAAAGAGAAATCGAAAAATCTACACTAATACGTGAGTTTCATTTTTTCTTTCTAAGATACAGAATTCTCGAAAATTTAAAAAAATATGAAACTTTATCATAGATATTAAAAATTTTTATACAAGATGAGAAAAAATGGTACGACCAGGATTACGTTCACATTCAATGGCACGAAAAAAACGAAGACTACCGGGAAATAGGGTAAAAGTACATTATAAAAGGAGAAAACCTGCCAGTGCCCATTGTGCATTAACCAAAAAGAAATTACACGGTGTTCCGACAAAAAGACCCGCTAAATTACGGCAATTATCAAAAACCGAAAGGCGGCCAAGCAGACCTTACGGAGGGAAGCTTTCACATGAAGCAGTTGAAGATGCCGTTTGGGATGCAGTTAGAGAAGAATACCACGAAGATATCGACAAGAAAGAAGAAAAAGAGGAATAAGGCTAGTTTTTCCTTTTTCTTTTATTTTTAAAACAAAAAAATGAAACCCAATCATACTTCCCTTATTTTATTTCTATTCCTTTATTTAATTAAATAAAATTAGATTTATACAAAGGAGGGCTTTTTTAGGTCCGATCCCCTTATCCTTCCTTATGGGACCTTATTCACCTAAAACGATAATCTATCACAATTTTTCTGGTCATTTTAATATTATAGAGCAAGTTTTTCCATTAATCTTTTTTTCTTAATATTCCTATATTCTTACAAGGAGCAAAAAAACATGAATATAGTTTTTTCTGGACTACATGGTACCGGGAAATCCACCATTGCCAAAATGATTGCAGAAGAGTTCGGGCTAATCCACCATTCTACTGGGGAAGTTTTTAGAAATTTGGCAAAAGAAAAGGAGATGTCTTTGGAGGAATTTTCTAAATATGTAGAAGAGCATTTTGAGATCGATAAAGAACTTGACCGAAGGATAATTGAATATGCAAAAACTGCTAATGATGAAAATAAAAATTTTATTTTTGATGGCCAGCTCCCTGCTTATATCTTGGATGAGTTATGCGATTACGCAATTATGTTAAAATGTGAAACGGATATCAGGATCAAAAGGATGTCCAAGAGGGATGATCAGACCTTTGCAGATCAAATGAATGAAACAATTGCCAGAGAAAAAAGCGAACAAGAAAGATTTATGGAGATATATGGCATTGATGTGCTGGATCCTAAGAATATTCTGAAAACCTATGACTTGATTGTGGATACCACTCATTTAGACATCGATCAGGTCTTTAAAGTATGTAAGACCGCAATTTCCAATTATCTATAATAGATTCTAACTTGGATAGGGACTTTAGAGGGGTAATTGTTGAGTTCTGAAAAATTTGGAGAAAAATCGGAAATTTTTTAATTTTTATTACTTTGGTACTTTTGTAATTGGACATTTGATAATTCCATTCTTTGTTTGGCTGTTTGAATCTGTGTTTGGAGATATAGAATAAAAACAAGTTCAGCTCAAAACGAAAAAACGAAAAACTGGAATTATTAATGAAACTATTACAGGTAACAGAATAGGTGTCTAAAAATGTCAGTATACGAAGTTGGACGAATTGCAGTGAAAAGCACTGGCCGTGAAGCTGGTGTACATGTTGTTGTTGTCGATATTATTGATCGGGCATATGTTTTAATTGATGGAATGAAAGCCAAAAGAAGGCGTTGTAATGTAAAGCACTTGGTTCCTACTCCTAAAAAATTAGGGATTGAAAAAGGGGCGGGGCACGAAGATGTAGTGGCTGCCATCAATGATGCAGATATGACCGAAAAGTTTGAAAAGAGAATTGACTTAGATCTTTAATTTTAGAAATTAAAGATAGATAGGTAGGCAAAGAAATCCAAAATTTGAAATTCCAAACCATTTTTTAATCTCTATATCTACCAAAATGCACTCGTAGCCTAGCTCGGTACGGCGCAGGATTGGAAATCCTGTGCAGTTAACCTGCACGTGGGTTCAAGTCCCTCCGAGTGCGCCATCTTTTTTATTCTTCTTATTGATAGAAAAATTTCAATTAAATCATTAATTCAATAAAATTCAAGAATCAGTGGGACTTTTGCTTCAAAACGGACCTATTACCAAGATAGTCATTGAATTGAATATTTAGTAAATACAACTCCCTACACCCCCCTATTTCATTTATTTTCTACAATATTTCCGCGAATGGACAAATTGAGAAGCAATGTGTTACACAATTTATTTAAGTACCGAATTTATCCCATATTCAACTTTTAGAATAAAAGAGAGAAGTTTTATTTTTCCGACACATTAGAATCATTATGGTTCAATCAGAAATAGCGACTGTAGCAGGATATATGAGTCTTGCATCCGCAATTATCATGTTTTTCATCCTTGCGCCCATTATCCGAAGATATATGGATAGAAAAAAGAAAAATACATTTTATTTGGCTATTTCCATAGTTTGTTGGGCACTGACCTCCATTTTTGCAGCGAATATATACTTCTTTTCCGAAGATTCCCTAACTTGGGTTATTTGGTGTCAAAAATTGGTATATGTTGGTGTCTTCTTGGGCACTATGTTTACTTTCCAGTTTTCCCAGGAGATATTCTTCACTTTGGAAAAGAAGAAAATTCAAGCGTACTGGTTAA
>CAZEPC010000279.1:0-6590 GCA_964513765.1 uncultured archaeon | reverse complement strand
AATATTATGTTCTATTTCAACTATGCTTACGCCAATAGAATTAAAAATAATATTTAAGATCGTATGAAGAGATAATGATATTATGAGGGACCAACCCAAAATTTGGGTGATTGTAAGAAATTTCTTCTTTGCATGGACGGTAAATTCATGAAAAGTATATCTAAAAAGATAAATAATCCCCCCAATGCTGGCAGCACTCCAAAGGATTGTATGGATGGCCAATAATATCCCGGGAATTCTATCCATAAAATTTTTGAAATACCAATTCAATACCATAAATATACCATGTGCTAAAAATAGATACGTTGCTCTAAGGATGGCTCTCCTTGAGTGAGTATTTTTATCCTTCCCATAGATTCTTCTTATTTTGAATGTAAGGGTTATTAGTAATATCAAACACACGTAAAAAACATGAATGCTGAAAAACCGAATTTCATTGCTTAGATTAAACAAAATCCATCAATATCCTATTTGTAATTCTTTTCTTCTTTTACCCCGAAGATGGAAATCCATGTGACCAAAAATAAATTTTATTTCTTTGAATGTAGTTCTTATGATTTTTTCCCCCGATCATACTCATTTATTGTGATTTTTGGGCATTTATAGATTGATCTTCAAAATAAAGATTTCGTGACTACTAATATATATGGGTTTTTAGAAAATTTACAACACAATTTACAGAGACTCAAAAATTTTCGTGCTGATGAAGAATGATATATAGGCCACTCCAACCAGAACCACCAAATGATGAACTAAAGTCCAATGTATTGCAGTAGTTCCTGGAATATTTTGATTAAAATGATGGCTTATTGTAGATGAAATAGAAAGAATAAGTGCCACCCGCCGGATTTGAACCAGCGATGCCCAGATCTTCAGTCTGGTGCCTTCCTTCGCCACCATTTCGGCTATGCGAAATGATTCGGGCTAGGCCAGGGTGGCATGTGTTTTTGGTATGCTTTTGGTTTTCAATATTATAAGAAAATTCTTAATATTTTAACCTTCTGCTACCGTGGTACCCAAAATCTAGGAACTTTCAACCTTGCATCAGTCCTCTAAACCTATTGAGTAGTAAGAAATCAAATGAAGCTCTCATTAAAAATATTTTGATACAAAGTGATTGAATACTTTGATATAATGTGTTAAAATCTTTTGAATGCACAAGCAATTAATAGGAACAACAATTTTAAGATCATAACAGAATGGCGCATTTGTACAGCTTTGAGGTCAAATATTTACCTTACGATTTTCTGCTCTTTCTAATTGCGTTCCTCTATTCTGGATCTGTTGTATTTTTGGCAAAGTGGCTAAAACAGAAAGAAAAAGTGACTGCATACCAAGCCCGAAAAATTATCCACAGCTTTGCCGCGCTTAGTCTTTTTCTTGCTCCTTATGGATATAATGATATCTTCCCCGTTCTGATGGCCCTTTTCCTTACTTTATTTACGTATTTTAGCCGGAAAAGAAGTAGGATTGATTCCTTACAAGAACTTTTTGATGCTATTCATGAAGAAAAGGAAGAAAGGCTGGGCTATCTTCAAGGCCCATTTTTATTCTGCCTGGGCATTTTTGTGCTTATGTTCATTTTTCTTTTTATTGAGGGCCGAATCTATATCCCTATTGTGGCGGTGGTGGTTATGATGTATTCCGATACTTTAGCTTCAATTGCAGGAAGAAAATATGGAAAGCATAAGGTTCGGATCCTTTGGGTCCGAAAATCCCGAACCGTGGAGGGAAGCATCGCATTTTTACTGAGTGCTATCCCTATTGGTATCATCTCTCTCTTTACTATCGGATACATGTGGCCTGGGAATAACATCCCCTTGTCCCTTTCTGAGGTTTTTTTGATAGGTATGTTTATGGCCTTAACATCGACTCTCTTGGAACTCTTAAGTCCCTCCAACTACGATGATTTTATTATTCCTATTGGGAGCACATTATTGACTATGTGCTTATTTTTTCTCTGATGCTGCTGATACTGGAGAGGAATATGGTTGTTCTTCTATAGAATTTAGTCAATTCGCTCTTTGCTCCCTATTACTTATTACGCTAGTTCTTTATGGTATTTACTCTCTTAATTGATTGAAAAGGATGTGAAAAATTAGAATTAAAAGGACACCTGTCCGAAAATAATAGCCACACTAAAATTTTATACACAGAATTGACTAGATTCGTGCTGGCCAGATGTCCTAATTTTCATAATGTTCCTGCTTCATTAAAGTTTTGCTTTTTACATTTAAAAAATAGATCAACATTCGATTCTCGTCTAAACAACCCGCTGGGGTCCCGATGAGACTGCTTTTTTCATAATAGTAAGCCGCTTCTCGTATTTTTGCAAATCCGTGAGGTATTCCTCTAGATATACAATCTCCTCTCTGTCTTGTTCGTTCTCCGCGTTATCACGGGCAAACTTTAGTGCAGATGCAGCATAGGATTCCGCCTTCTCGATCCAATCGACTGCCTTCTTGTATTCCTTTTGCTTTTCGTAGCAAGTGGCAATATGTTCCGATGCATTGGCGCATTCCTCGTCGTAAATATCCTCGGCCTCGTAGGGGGGGATACATTCTTCAAAAGATTCTATGGCATTACTGTATCGGAATTGCTTTTTGTAAATAAGCCCCCACAGATAATTGGTTTTTGCCAAGTAGTAATTCTGGTATTTAGGGGGAAAATCGCCATCCTCATTCATTAATTCAAGCTCCTCCACAACGGTTTGCGCACTCAGAAACCTATCCGATTCCAAGGCCCATTCCGCAAATCTTATCAGTTCATCACCCAGCAATTCCTCATCATCCTCGAACTTTTTGATGAGCGAAATTTGAACCCGTTTGGTCATGAGGCCTTGCAGATAATCTCCCTTCTCATAGGCTTTTTGGGAATTCTCTTCTATCTTTGTCATCATATTGGATGCGGTCTTCTTATCGGGTACGTTGGGCATTTTAAACGGTGGAAGTTCCGGTTTCGGAGGAGTGGCCCGTAATCCCAATTTGTAGGCCAGTCTTTTAATGATTTTAATTGAAACTCCCAGCGGCTGCAACGCCTCCTCCAATCCTTTTTCCGTCCAACCCACCGGCTTCCAAGGCACCTCATGGTATTCCGTGGTTGGATCTTGGGCATCATCTAAGCGAAAAATTTTAAATCCGATGAAATCAGTGTCTACCATTGAATGGTCAAAAACGATCCCCAGCCCGTCCTCATTCTGTGCTTGATAAAACATCTGGTTTTGGATGTCAGTATCCGAAAAGAAAGGGCTCAGACCCGGGTGTGTGTGGAACCATCCTCCCAAGAAATCCTCGGGATGATCCTTTTCAAGCTGTTCGATCTTAGCTAAATCATCGGGTGTCATGGAAACATATGTTTCTCCCCCGCGGCTTATTCCAACGGCATCATTTATGAGGTAATCTTCACCGTCTTGGCGGCAAAAGAGGTATCCCATGCATTCTACCCATTTTTTCTTATCTATATAATTGCTGGCATACTCCGCGCTGAAATGACAGATGTTAGTAAAGGTTTGCATTGTTATTTTAACGTGTCTTGGCATTGAAATCGTGTCCTTTTGAATATGTGTAGTAAGGGTAATGTTTGTGTTTGTTATAATATATTTGGTGCAGAGGGGCTGTTCATTATTCTACCTTTTCCACGGCCTCGGGATTTTCTTGAACGGGTATGTTCTCCTTGAGGTATTTCACCTTATTTTGTAAAGCTTTCTCGATAGCGGGCCAATATTTCTTGGGTCCATCGATATTTCTTCCATTTTGTGATTCTTTGGCCTTTTGGGCCAGATGGAAGGCATTTTCAAATAACTCAATGGCTTTTTCATTATCATCGGCTTTTGCATAGGCGGTACCAAGTGAATTTGCCATCTCATAGGATTCTTCATAATGATCGGTGTCCTTATATAAGTTAAATGCTTGTTGGAGCGAATTGATGGCATTTTTCTTGTTATGTTGGAGCGAATAAAATCGCGCCTCCATTTTCCACCTTCGGGCCTTCATTTCTTTGCTTAAAGTTTCGATCTTATCTTGAAGCTCCTGAAGTTCCAACAGTTTTTCTTGTGCGGTTTGGGGTTTATCCCGTTCAATACACCACTCCGTGAATTTAAGCAGGTTGTCAAAATAATTCTTATTTTTACCCACTTGTTCCAACAGTGCGCATTCTATCCGTTTGTCCAAGAGTGCTTTTTTGAAATCTTGCTGGACATATGCTGCGTGTGCCGAGTGATGGTACTGCTGTGCGGTTGCCGCGGGATTATGGGTCTCCGGCAGTTCTAACTCTGGAAATTCTACCAGATCTTCCTCTTCCACGGATACTTCAATATCCGGGAAAAGGGATTCCAGGTTCTTTAAACTCTTCCGAAATTCCCGCAAATTCTTTTCGGGCTTAAAGTAATTAAACGAATCGCCCGGATGAATGCTGTCTGTGGCTTGTGTGAGTGAATCGAGTACAACTCCCCGGGATCGGCTATCCTCGCATACCCAATGTTCCGGTCTATTAATAAGCACGATGGAATTTGGGCGAGTTGATTTCGGATATCCACGCCCGTAGGTGGTATCTAATTCATAACCGAATGTTTGGAGCAATCCGGCCAGTTCAAAATCTGTTTTGTAATGATCAATATGCTCTACCACGTGCCCGTGGGTGAGTTCCTGGGGAAAGCCCACTAAGTTCATAAAAATATTTTTCCAATCTCCTTCGGCCCCCATGGTAATATTTGAGCTGAAAATCTCCCAAAACACCTTAATTGACTGAACCATCTTGACCGCTTTTCTCTGGTAGTCTTCATCGTCTAAATTCTCTTCCGGATTTTTTAACTCCCCGTTGTATCTCCAAAGAGGCCAGTCTTGTTTTCGATTGTTCAATCTGGTAAGAATGGTAATAAATGCCGGCTTTAACACGTTCCAGCTGAGATCCTCAAATTCGACTTCTAATACCAAGGATCCGGGTGGAACTCCTTCACATAGTAAGAAGGAAGATTGAATTTTCCGTAATAAAATATAATCTAACACGAGAACCCATTTATATTCCTTCCGACCCGCGGCAAGTTGCACAAGCGGGTCTTGTGGGTCTTCGTTATTTGTAAGTTTGAGCCATTGTATCTCCAACCATTTAGAAAACGATTGGGTCATAGTTGCCTTAAAGGTCTCGGGTTGAAGTGCGTTTATCGTGGCAGAAAGGCCACATGAAACGCGAAGTTGGGAATAAATAGTCGTCATTTTTCTTTCTTACTTAAAGTATCCACTTAGAAAAAGATAAATCTTTTTATCGCTGCGAAAAACTTACTTTTTTTAGAGCATGATTTTGTATTTGTTCTCTCCATTCAGATGAACCGAAAAAACCCGATTACAATATTCCAAAAATTGGAGTGTGGCTTCGTTATTGATTGCCTCTTCTTCAATCTTTTTGAAAATAAATGAAAGAGAAGGTCCCAAGTGAGGGTGTGATCTGTCAAACTGGCTGATCTTTTCGTTGTTCTCCAATTTTTCCACAATCTTTCCCGGATTCCATTGATCTAATCTTTCCAAAAGATGATCTCTTTTTCTGGCTTTTTCTTTTTCCGTGAGTCTTTCGTTTTTTAGAAAGTCCCAAAATTGATTAAGTGGATTTCCTTCGATTCTCAAATCCTTTAAATTTTTCAAATCATGGACGGAAGGGGGGATCCCCTTAATATGGTTAAAGGACAGATCGAGTTCCCGGAGATCCTTTAAATCGGAGATCTGCGGGGGTATGTCTTGAATGCAATTGTGAGAAAGGTCTAAAACCTCAAGGCAACGTAATTTATGAATAAATTCCGGAAATTGTTTGAGTCCGCAATTGATGAGCTTCAAGGATTTTAATTCTGAGAGTTTCATGAGATTTTTAGGGGGTTTGTGTAATCTCACATTTTGGATGATTAAAGTCTTGAGCTTTTTACAACTTTCTATTCCCATGGGGTATTTTATGGTATAGTGGTCGGGGGTTTGTGTTCGAAATGATATGAAAATTCCGGTGATATGACTTTCCCGTCCCGTGAAGGCACACATGTCCTTATCGCCCATATCTCTAAGATATCTATGGATTTGATAACAATGGTGCAAGTTGAAAGGCCGGTCAAAGGTTTCTTCCAATTTTCGAATAAATTGGAGTTCATTAGGGGCAAGGGTGGCTCTAATTTTACAGATTTTCTTTATCAAGTGAGTCTCCGCATTTTTTATCAGATTTCCTATGGGATTGTGGGATATTTTTATACTGTACAATTCGGGCTTGTGGTGAAGTCCCTCAATTTTCGTGATACGGTTATTTTCTAATGAAAGAACTTTAAGTCGGCTGCAATGTTCGAGTCCGGCAGTGTTGGTCAATTTATTATTATCCAAATATAAAAACTGCAGTGTTTTTAACTCCCGAAAACCCTCCAAGTTCTTAATTAGGTTCTGTTCCAATGCGACGACTTTCAGAGAATGAAGATTCTTAACCCCTTGAGTTTGGGTTATTTTGTTATTTTGCATGATTAAATATTCCAAGCGTGAAAGATTTTCCAACCCCCGAATTCTTTGGATGTGATTTCGCGAAAGATCTAGAAATAAAAGTCTTTTAAAAGAATCTAATCCTTGTATTCG
>CAZEPC010000278.1:0-6611 GCA_964513765.1 uncultured archaeon | reverse complement strand
TTATTCCTTATTTGCCCATAACCCATGGATGTTGCAATATTCACGGGCTAAAACATCTGTATTATCGGTGGGGAATATTGCTTCCGGTTTGTCTCCAGGATGAAGGTATTTTCGATACACCATATCTCCATCTTTGGCTTCAATAAGGGTTATCCAGTGTTCCTCCGTCATGGGATGTAAGGTGGATCCTACATACACTCTGATCCCTCCATCAACCTTTTCGACGACAGGTACATGTTTTTCGTTCTTCCAGTCAGCGGTTTGGGCTTCCAATAATTCCATATCTTCACATACACAGCCTTCTTCTTCGCAAGCCGATCCCTCATAAATCTTCTCAAATATCTCATTGCAGTGATTACATTTGTATATATCCATTTTTTTATTCACTTTTTAACTTTTAGTCATGTTCCACTAATATCGTTCATTTTGATATGACTAAATCTTTAAGTCATTACATATAAGCTTCTTTTCCTCTTATTTAAGAGGTGCTATTATAAACTAAAAAGTCGTCTGAAAGATGAGTTATGCCCTAAAAAAATTTATAAAAAGAAGCCTAAATTTCGCTAGAGATGAGAATTATCAAAAAAAGAAACCCAATTATTCAATTATCTCAGGGCTATTTCTATGATTTTACTCTATAAGCCTTTTTTTAAGATAGCTTTGAAAATAAAACTTTATGGTATATATGTTTGCTATCTAAAAATTATAGGAGTTACCCTTTAATTGATATAATAATAATATAGAAATAGGAAGAATTAGATAAGTCTAAATGGTGAAAAAATATGAAAAAGAATAGAGCCGAAAAAATATCAAGAGTGTTTGAGAATCTTAAAAACTTTCTCTTGGAAATCCTAAAGCCCATTATAATGTCAGTATTATTATTTCTAAACCTTATTTTCAGACAAGATGACCCTGTTAAGCATTGGGAACCAAAGATCCCAAATATAGAACAGGAAAATGATGAAATTGATATTTGTATTCAACATCCAGGTATGGAGCAATGTGTGAATAAAAATTTAATCCAAAACAGCAATTAAAACAATTAAAAACGGCAATTAAGATAATTCAAAACATTAAAATTAAAGTTACAATCAAATTTAAGGTGAAAAAAATGAATTGGGAAAAAATTAAACGTGGTTTGGTGAATTTCGGAAAAATACTGCTTTACGGCCTCTCATACTCGCTTTCCTTCTTGGTGAGCTCTGACCCGTATAATAATCAAAGGCGAAGGGAGAACTGGAACGAACTATGGAAATATACGCGCAAAGATGATGAATCATCACAACAATTGCTCGAATATGAATTGGAAGAGAGAGAACGAAAAAGGCAAATGTGCGTAAAATATCCTTCGGTAAGTTATTGTACGGATCCAGTGGCCAGCTTCTAAAAATGGAGGTGTTGGAAAAAGGTCAAATGAAATGTTTGCCGTTCTTAATTTGACTTAATCTTTTGTTTGAATTTTTTTGTTTCTAATCTTTTTTTTGAAGAGTTCAATGGCATACAAATAACCGTTTTGTGCGTCATCAATCAAAATTTAAAAACTATAAATTATATATTTATGGAACTCAAATATTGATGTATGGCCATAGAAACCAATATTTATTTTTATTTAGCAGTCTGGCAAACGATAGTATGTGTTTTTACTTTTGTTATAATGATTATGTCTATTCTGAGATATACACAAAAAAAGACAGATATTGCAAGGAAATTATCCATTGCGTTCATGTTTTTTTTCCTGGGTAATTTATTTTTAATTTTGGGGTCGTGGAATAGGATCTTGGAATTCGCCCAAATCGAAAATAATAAATCATTTGTCGGAATATTTGCTACCCAAGCGTTCAATTTTCAGTTTTCTTATGTCTTTCTCGTATTTGGGATATATTATATTTATCAATTTTCTGTTTTGTTAAGCCGACCCGAAAACAATGAAAAAAAACCGGTGGATTATATTGCATTAATTGGTTCTTTTGCCGTATTAATATATGGATTTGTTCGAATCTGGACAGACGATATATCCGTTGATAACGAAGTTGTGGAGATTTTGAGAAGTGTAGATATTTACATTGTAATTCTTAGCCTCATCATGATCTTTCCGATGTTAAAAACAAGTATAACACTAATAAATCGCCTTGAAAAAGACAACAAACACCGTTCCCGAATTATGTACATGTTTCTTTTGTCGATTTTCCTACTCGCGGTAATCATGAGTTTTGTTTTAGAAACGATTTATGGGATAACAAAAGGAGAGCATACCAATATCTTTTCTTTTATTGCTTGGACTTGCGTTGTTTTGGCTTTAACCTTTGCATACTTGTCGTTTTACAGAAAACCCAGTGAAAATTAAACCAATTCCATTGATCTATGTAATTTTTGCAATTTTACTATGCCCAATTTTTTTTAGCTCTCTTCTTCCGAACAAGGAAAGATGACTTTAAATTTTTGATGAAGAGAAGTTTAACCTATTCAATTTGAAATCCGTGCACTCTGATGAAGTTGCCGTACTCATCTTGTACGGTTGTATTTTTCCTCTTGGTTTTTTTGGTATTTTCAAAACCCATCTCTTGTAGATCACTGAAAAATTTGGGGTGATAATCCCTTATGCTTAATCTTAATATTGCATCGCATGCGCAGAGGCGAGTACTACGGGGGTCTTCCTCATCGATGTCTTGGTATTCGAAATAAACAATATTGGAACAAAATGGGCATTCTACTTCAAGCTCTCCGCCATCCCCAAACTTTTCTAATGCTCGTTCTCTTTTCACTTCTAAAGCTGAATCTTCGGGCTTCTTAGTTTCGACTTCAATCTTCTCAGTTATAGATGATTGTGAATCTTGGATCCTAGATTTCCCGGTCTTTTTGGACTTCTGTGCCCTTTCTGATTTCTTTTTCTCTCTGTTTTCCTCGGGTTTTTCTTTAGGTTCTGCAGTTTTGGGTTTCTTTTTTTCTGAAAGATTTTCGACCTTTTCTTTATGGGTGGGGGATTTAATTTTCTCTTTGGCTTTATTGGTTATTTTTTGGGGCTTTTGCGTTTTAGATTCTTTCTTTTTCTCTTTATTTTGGATGGGTGAGGGCACTTTAGGCTTAAATTTAAGGCCTGTATTCTTCGTTTTTATAGGTTCTTTCTCCGCTAATGTTTTTTTGGTTAATGTTTTTTCAGCTGATTTTTTCTTTGATGATGTTTTCTTCGTTAATTTTTTCTTATTTAATCTTTCTTTAGGTGATGGTTCTTTAGCCGTTAATTTTTTCTTTGTTGTTTTCTTCGTTAATTTTTTCTGCTCTTTGGGTCCTTGGGTATCATCTTCAGGTGCCGTGTGTTTCTTGCGGGAGGTTTTTTTCTTATTTCCCGAAAATAATGCGCTTAAACTCCTTTGGTGAAAACTTTTTGAAGGTTTGGAGGATTTTTTCTTGCGAGATCCCCTTCTCCGAATTCCCTTCGGCCTTAAAACCTTTTTTGCCTTTCTTGCTTCGCTTGGATTGTCCAAATCGAAAATGATCTTCCGTTCTGCACCGAGGTAATCCATTAACTCAAGCTGCGCGAAAGCATTTTTGGTATCGCGCTTAGACTTACACACATACATCCTATATTAATGCTAAGCTTGAATTTCTTTAAAAGAAGCTTATCAATAGTTTAAAACTTTAAACAATAACTACAACTATTTGGTTCACTTCGTTTACAAAGCTTTTTTCTAATATCCAGAATCCAATTTTTACCTCACAAGTAAATGAAATGATAGGAAATACGAGAGGTGATCGAAAATAAAAAAATCGAAGGACTCTCCTTTTTATTTAACCGCAATTTCCTTGTATATATTATCATGAAGATTGCAACCAAGCATTATCAATTGGAATTTCCCAAATATGCCAAAAAGATTCGGACAAAAATCATTCCTGAAAGTGTGAGTGATAAAAAGAGAATTTCTCAACTCTTGCGGCAGGCCAATATTAAATTTAAATATCAAACCGATGAAACCATTGGAATTTATGGGAAGCATTTTGATTTAGTAGATAAACTGAAAGCTTTCCTCCAAAGGGCCAGTCCCGTGAAAGAAGACTATAATCACGTGGCCAAGCGATTATGCAGCGATATGCAATTTCGTGCATTATTAGGATGATTTTTCATCCCCATCATTTTCGTATTTATCCCCCATTTCATTTTGCCCCTTCTTTCCTAAAATTTCCAAGATTAAATTTTTCTCGGGTAAATATTTGTATATGCAGCGATCCCAATGGGTTCCCAAGTTTGCACCGTTAGTCTTTTAGCAATGAATTGCTCTTAATATAGTATGCTTCAACAAGATTTTTCCGGGGAAATGCTCCAAATTAGAAACGGTCTAATTTTTGAGAGCATTGTTTTATTTGTGTTAATCCTTCTTTTGGTGATCGTCGGGAATTATAATCGGAAAAAGAAATCAAAACTCACAAAATTGCTTCTCTACATCTTTTTAAGCTATACTCTTGCAATGTTTTTCTCTTGGTTGGCGAAACTACTCTATATTATTATGGATATAAGTTCTCTTGAACAATTGTTTCCCAATATTTCCGGATATTACTTCTATAAACTTATTTTTAAATATCGGTTGGCCTTTTCGTTTATCGGGATTGGTGCCTATCTTAACTACATCTTTGAAATCAAGGTTTTTAAGAAAAAAGCGGATAAAAAATACCTCCTGGCCTTCAAAATATATGTGGTTTTTTTCTTCCTCTTTAATATTATCTTTATCCCGGCGGAAAATGAGTTCTTGGATATAATATCGTTTGGTCTTATGTTCATTTTAATGCTGGTGGTATATCTCCCCTTTATTTATCGAAATTTACGTCTGTCCCGTAGAATTGAGCAAGGCGCCTACAAAAACGGATTAATTTCGCTAGGGGTAATGGGAATCTTCTTTATTCTTATTTCCGTGAATATGTTGGCCGATAGGGCGATGATTATCTTTTTTGACAGTTCTGGTTATACTTTCTTTTACTATGCCGGGTGGTCGAGTACTATTTTTGCCGTGCTCTCCGCCTATTATGGATTTATTAGACCCGCTGCCTATAAAAAGAAATGAAACTCCCATTTAGAGGCTTTTTTTATATTTCAAAATTTCCGTCTTTCCACAAGCTTTTTTTTATTTCAATTTTTATGACTATTCGATTATAAATGAGTTCTAAAAAAAAGCCTAATATTATCGTCGTTTTACCCGATGAAGGGAGAGCGGAGTGTCTCGGTCCGTATGGGAATAACGATATAAAAACACCCCATCTTAATCAAATAGCCAAAGAAGGGGTGGTGTTTAAAAACTGTTTTTGTACATTTCCCGTTTGCACACCGTCCCGATATTCCTTTCTCACCGGGCTATATGCAAATCAGCATATGGGGATCTCCAACCATTCAACGCTGCCCAATAATCTCCCGAAGTTTCCCGAAATGTTAAAAAAAGCCGGATATCATACCACGGCTGTGGGAAAAATGCATTATACTCCCACCTATCAAGATGTCGGGTTTGATGAGATGAGATTGGCAGAACAAGTTGGCCCTGGAAGATGGGATGATGAATACCATCGATATCTTAAGGAAAAAGGGCTGGTCGATTCCACCGATTTAAGGGATCAAGTTGCCATGTATCGGGGTAAAGCTTCCGATGAGTATTTCGAAAATTTTGGGACAGATGCATCCAATTTGAGTGAAGAGGATTATCCCACCACTTGGATAGGCGATAGGGCCGTGGAGGATATTGAACAATGGGATGGGGAATCTCCCAATTTTCTTATGGTCGGATTTATTAAACCTCATCACCCGTTTGATGTGCCCGAACCTTGGGCGAGCTTGCATAATCCTGAGGAACTTTCCATATTGCCGGGTTGGGTTGACGAACTTTCGGAAATCGACAGAAAAGCCGGAAAAGGCTACTTTCCCCATGAAAATCTCACCGAAGAAAAGATCAAAATGATCACCGCCAAATATTACGGGGCGATCGCCATGATCGATCACCAAGTGGGAAGGATGGTCGAGAAACTGAAAGAAAAGGGGATGTATGATAACACCATGATAGTATACACCGGAGATCACGGCGATTACATGGGATACCATCATATGTGCTTGAAGAGCAATTATATGTATGATCCGGTGGTAAAAGTACCCTTGATCGTGAAGTATCCGAATTCGGAACATGCAGGAAAAGAAAATGAGGGGTTGGTTAGTCTCATTGATCTTACGGGAATGATTTTGGAGACCGGTGATTCGATGGTGCCCCAAAGCATGTGGAATACCGTTAGAATGTTGGATCCCGAGGAAGGAAGGGATTTTGTCTATTCAGAGCATCTCTCCCAAATGGGAAAAACGGGCTATATGATTCGTTCGGAAACCAGAAAGCTGCTGGTGTATCGGCGTCTTAAGGACCAATTCTTTGATTTGGAGAAGGATCCCCATGAAACGGAAAATTTAATTGACGAACCTGATTACCAAGACGAAGTAAGGGAATATAGGCAGAAACTCTTTGAGTGGCTGGCATTTGAGACAATCTCGCCTCTTTATTTGGATGAAGGAGCGCCCATTATCGATCAAGAATATGTTCCGACCAGGGACGATGGACATCGCAAAGAAATGAAGCACTACATGAAGAAGAGAA
>CAZEPC010000277.1:0-6642 GCA_964513765.1 uncultured archaeon | reverse complement strand
AGGATAATAATTACATTAATAAATCATAAAGAAAACAATAGGATATATTTTGATTTTTCAGTCATTTCATGTTAACTTTATGTTAACAAAAGGCCAACATTTAAATATCCGAAAATACTAAGAATAAATAGAAGCAAAAAAAATAAAGTGATTAAAAATGTCCGTTGATGATGATTTTAATAAAATATTTGAGCAGATGCGACGAATGTTATCAGGAGACATGAACGATATACACAATAGAGGTCATTTTCCAACAGGTGATGAGAAAGAGATGACAAGTAAAGACAGAAAGAAAAAAAACAAAGAGACTCCCAAGAAGGATGAGGAGTTAAAACACGGGAATGGATTGAGTAAAGAAGACGAAAAAAAACTTTACGATGAAATATTTGAAGTCCCTGAGAATAAGAATCCGTTCGATTCAAAATCATATTCAATTTCATATAAATTTGGAACCGGGATGGATAAGCCCGAAATCCGCGTAAATGGAGATATTCCTAAAGGCGGGATTATGGACTTAATTAAAAAATTCGGGATGAATCCGAAAGGATCCCATAATATACTCAAACAATTTCAACCCCCTCAACCTGAAAGAATGGATAAGAGCAAACACCAAAAAGATTCAGGTAAAAAGAAAGACCCCATTGTAGACATCTATGAAGAGGGCAATGAGATTCACGTAGTTATGGAAATGCCGGGAAAGAAAAAGAACGAGATTGAGATTTTGGCCAGCAAGAATGAAATCGAGGTCAATGGGAAAGAAATTTCACTCCCCCATGAAATCGATATTGAGAGCGCTACTTCCCGCCTAAAAAACGGAATCTTGCAGATTAAACTCAAAAAAACAAACAAGAAACCCAAGCGAAAATTGAATATAGAATAATCAGATTACCTTAGCAAAATAACGCTCAGAAAATACCAATCAAGGTTTAAGAGTTTATTTATACCTTAAACCTTCTTGGTCCCTTAAAACCTCTTGGTTTGAGAGATTCTGATGAAGTGAAAAATTTTGGGATTTGAGAGAATTATTGCATTTGGAAATTTAATAACAAAAAACAAGAATGCAGGACTGATACGCTAAAATCATATTCAAAATTCGAGTGGGAATGAAGATGCTAATTTTTTCCCATTTTTCCCACTTATCAATCCTATCTTGAGAATTCATAAGATTAAAATTATAACAATGAATTATAATCTTTTTTAATCGGGTTTATGTTAATTTATAAAAACACCACACAAATACAATCTATAAATTGAAACATAGAAATTGAGATGTAATAAGCAGCATAACAAATAGATAATAATTAATTAACAAGAAAAAAATCATTACAAATAAAAACAAGAGAAATATCGCACTACTACTTACACGAAATTACTCAAATTTAGGTGAAAAATATGGTTGAAGAGCAATATGTAAGAATAGATAATTCAAAGAACAGAGATGTAGGACGGGGTTTTACCAGAATTGATCCCGAGATCCAACACAAGTTGAACTTACAACCTGGTGATGGAGTTTTAATGGAGAATCCAGTAACAAGCAGGACTACAGCAGGCTTAGTAATGCCAGGATATCCGGAAGATAAAGGGAAAGGCATCATAAGAATTGACGGATCCCTACGCAGGAACTTGAAGGCTTCAATTGACGAACGAATCTTGATCAAAAAAGTGGATGTCGCACCCGCGGAGCGTGTGAAGTTTGCACCCATTGGGAGACCAGTAATCGTGAGTAATCCCGAATTGTTTTCTAAAATTTTAGAGAACCGAGTATTAATGAAGGGAGATATGCTTTCATTTCAAAATATCCGCGGATCACTTCACTTTTTCGTAAAGGATGTCGATCCACGGGGAGAAGTGGTACAAATCCAAAGAAACACCCGTATTCAAGTCTCCAAAAAGCCGATTGGAAAAGAAGAACTGGAACGATCGGTCCCGGATACCACCTATGAGGATATTGGAGGGTTGGATGAAGCTATTCAAAAGACAAGAGAAATGATTGAGTTGCCCATGCGACACCCCGAAATTTTTAGTCGGCTCGGAATTTCTCCTCCAAAAGGATTACTATTACACGGACCACCAGGTACCGGAAAAACATTATTGGCAAGAGCGGTTGCAAACGAAACCGATGCACACTATAAAACTATATCCGGACCCGAAATCATGAGCAAATTTTATGGGGCCAGCGAAGAGAAATTACGAAATATCTTTAAAGAAGCCCAAGAAAATAGCCCTTCGATCATATTTATTGATGAAATAGATTCAATTGCCCCTAAGAGAGGAGAGGTACAAGGAGAGGTAGAACAGCGAGTGGTTGCCCAGTTATTATCCTTAATGGACGGGTTGGATGCGCGAGGGGATGTCGTAGTGATCGGTGCTACCAACAGAGTTAATTCAATCGATCCAGCACTACGAAGGCCCGGTAGATTCGACAGAGAAATCGAATTGGGCGTGCCCGACCAAAATGGAAGATTGGAGATCTTACAAATCCATACCAGAGGAATGCCACTGGCGGACGATATAGATCTGGATTTCTTAGCTCAAAAAACCCACGGTTTTGTGGGTGCCGATTTGGAATCATTGGCGAAAGAAGCCGCAATGAATGCACTAAGAAGAATTTTACCAGATTTAAACCTTGATGAAAAAGTAATTCCTCCCGAAGTGCTTGACAAGCTTATTATTAGTCAAAGAGATTTTAAAGAAACTTTAGGTGATATTGAACCCTCTGGTTTGCGGGAAGTTATGATAACTACCCCCACCGAGACATGGGAAGACATAGGTGGATTAGAAGAGCCAAAGCAAACACTCCAAGAGAGCGTGGAATGGCCTTTGCGATACCCCAATATATATAAGCATTTAGGCGGGCAGAGACCCAAAGGAATATTATTATATGGGTTGCCAGGTACAGGAAAGACTCTATTGGCGAAAGCTCTGGCCCATGAAAGCGAGGTAAATTTCATCTCAGTAAAGGGGCCAGAATTTTTGAGTAAATGGGTTGGCGAAAGCGAAAAGGCAATCAGGGAAACCTTCAGGAAAGCCAGAGGTGCTGCCCCATGTATTATTTTCATGGACGAACTGGACGCCATCGCACCTGGAAGAGGAAGAGGTGGAGGTAAATCGGGAAACCAGGTGACGGAACGAATGGTATCCCAGCTGCTTACCGAATTGGACGGGCTCGAACGTCTTAACGATGTGATTGTGATTGGTGCCACGAACAGGCCCGACATAATAGACCCTGCTCTTTTAAGGGCGGGTAGGTTCAGCAAACAAGTCGAAGTACCATTACCCGATGCTAATACCAGACAAGAAATCTTTAAAATCCATCTAAGGGGAGTTCCCCTTGCAGAGGATGTGGATCTTAAATCGTTGGCGGCAGGAATGGACGACAAAACAGGCGCAGATATCGAAGCATTGTGCCAAGAAGCCGTACAAAATGCCATCCGTGAATATGTTTCCAAGGCAAATTATGAAGATTTAAGCGATCAAGAATTAGAAGATGTCAAACTCTATAAGAGGCATTTTGAACAATCGATAGAGGATGTAAGTAAATCATCCCGAAGATCCAAAAAAGCATACTTGGAGCAAGAGGGTGCCATGCGGGATATTTATTCATAAACCCAAAAATCGATGCATTAAACACTCAATTTTTTAAATACATCTTTTTTTATGCCAAAAAATATTTACACTTTTACTCTTTACTTTATTTTAAAGCAATCCGGTCGGCAATTACACCAAAAATCTTACCAAAAAATCCGATAAAATATGATACGTGATTAAAAATGGCAAATTCAGAAAGGAAAAAAAAGAAGAAAAAGAATCCTAGGAAAAACAAAAAGCAAAATAACAATGAAAAGGAAGAAGGTACAAAACGGGCGGAACTTGTGCCAAAAAAGGAAACACCCGATGTCCAAGATAACCGTGGGCAAGTTGATACCGAATTGTTCTTTGATCTTTTTGGAAATGATATACGGCGAAAAATACTCTCCAAATTGGCCAAGTTCCCCAGATATGCTTCAGATTTAGCCGTGGATTTGGGTGTAAGCAAGCAAGCAACTAAAAAACATTTGGATAAACTGCTGGAATACGGGCTGATTAAAATTGCCGAAAAATCAAAAAACTACGCAAAAAAGCAATTTTATCAGATTGCCGATGACATTGCCCTCTTTTTCAATATTACCCTTATGCCGAATTATTACAATGTGAATGCTGTGAACACACCAGAAGATCTTTTGGAAAGTGTGAAAGAGATGGATCACGATCCCCGGAAAGCCGTTATATATAAAGCACTCAATAAGGAAGAGGATGACTATACTCCCGATTACGAACAGCTGGATTATTCATTACGATCGCTGGGAAAGCAACTTACCAAAGTAGAGAAGGAGGTTTCTGATTATGAGGAAAGGCATCGGAAAGCCTTACTTAAAAAAACCATGCTCATCAACCGGATCCAGATTATTATCAATGCGTTGCTGGAAAATGAGCTGGAAAAGGAGGTCATTTCCTCTTTCTTTTTTGACTTAGATGCCAGCGTGGAAGGTTTGTCCCTTGAGGACATAGTTAATCGACTCTTCTTAAAGAAAAAGAAACGGGCAGGTGTGTCGAAATTTCAGGATTATAAACCCGACGAAAAAACACTGGAGCGGGGACAAGAACTTCTGGAATTGCTCAAACTATTAGTTAAGAATTTTGAGTTTATCCGAACGGATGGAAAAACCCTCTTTTTCGATTTTGATGAAACTTAATAGAAGTTGCGCCTCTCTTTTTCAGTAAGTACATCCAATCCCCACATAAGATTTACCAAACTTTCTAAATATGCCTTTACCTCGGCGCTTAACGATCCCCTATCTTGGAATGCAGCCATAATATCCTCCAAAAACGGATCAATAATGGTTCTTTTGGGCAAATCCGTGGGCATCTCCAAGAATTGATAAAGGTAATTCCAAAACTCCGCCCGGTATTCATATGTCATCTTTTTTTTAGCCCTCTCGAATAAAGCCAACAGATTCATCTCTGCCTCCTTGGAAAGTGGGATTTTTTGGCGAAAAATAAGTTTTATCATTTCCATAATGGGCTTGGGATGGCGGAAATATTTGCATTTCAAAATTTCTTGGACAACCTCAGAGATTCTTTCAGGGGGGTATGCTTGAATCAAGGGCAAATAAAGGGTAATGATTTCATTAATTGTATTCAGAATTGCATATTGTACTTCTGGATGCTTCCTATAATCCTTTTTCGTGGCCATAATCAAGAGTTGCTCAAAAAAGTCCCGTTTCTGAGAAGGAAGCGAAGACTCAATCAAATTGAGGGTCTCGTAGATCCCCTCTTCGGCTAAAATAGGAATATCATTATCGATGAAATCTAAAAGTTTGGGAAAGATTTCTTTTCGCAGAGGATCCTCCGAATCCGTCCGTTTCCAAAGGATCGAAAAGAATTTTAAGGCGGAGAGTGCCAGTTGGTAATTTTTTTTCTCAAACAGCGCCGCATAAAATATGGAAAAAAGCTTCTTCTTCACTTTTTCTTTTTCTACGGTAAACTCCAGGTAAATTGCCTCCAAAAGTTCCAGCACCATAATCTTTTCGGTTGATTCACAAGAAATAAGGTAATTAAAGAGATCCTCCACAAATGATTCTTGTTCCTCTAAATTCAATTTCGACCAAAACTGATCCCTGAATTCAAAAGCACCTCTTTCCGTGTAATATCTTAGAATATCTCTAAGTAATTCTTTTCTTCTTTTTTTTCGGGGATTGGATTTGTAACCATCCACAAGAGTTGCGATCTCGAGCATGTTTTTCACATCTGATAAATAACTAAAGAAAGAAAATCACTCACGGAAAATTGAGGAATTTTCAATCTTTTTCGTATTTGAGCACTTATCATGGTAAAGAAAAAAACAAGATTAAAAACTTTTGATTATAAGAGAAAAATTTTACAATTTTTCCAAATTAAACAAGAAAAATTTGAACTTTTTTCCTTTCTAACAGCCCCATTATGAAAGATCATTGAAATGGTAATTCTATACAACCGTTACAAATAATTTATAATAGTGAAAATTAATAAGGAAAAATCTTTTTAATGAAATAGGTCCTATGACCTACAAAACAAACATAACAAAAACAAAAGTGATATCGCATATGGCCCCCTTACGGTTCGAGCGGGAAGTAGATTACTACGACCTTGTTCTTGAAAAATATGAGAAATTGGAAGAAGGGGATATCTCAGAAGAGCGCATTAAGATTACATCACACGAGCTCCTTTCAATCATGGAGGAACTAAAGGTATCGGAAAGCGTTTCTCAGGAAGAGAAGGAAATGATGGAACACATAACTCAAAATATAATTATCCTCCTCCTTTCACTATTCGAAGAGAAAGATGAAACCATCAGATACAAAGATTATTCTGAGCTCGATTCCCAAGAGAAAACTCTCTTGAAGCAAACACTAAAAGCAAATTATTGAAAGACCAAGAAACTTTTAAAAAAAAGAGAGGAAACTTAAAAGAAATCAAACTCTAAAAAGACGCACCAAAAAGCCACAAGAAAAAACATACCAAAAAGACAAAATAAATATTTTTTTATTTTTTCACAAATCTAATATTTCACCCTTGTAATAACAACCCTCTTTTTTTTATCTCCATTTATTTCCATACATAGTT
>CAZEPC010000276.1:0-6658 GCA_964513765.1 uncultured archaeon | reverse complement strand
AATATATATTTGTAATAGAGGTTTTTAAGGAATGAAAGCAGCATTAGAGGGTTTTACTTGATTTTTCACTAAAAATTGATATGATCAAAAAAAAAACCAAAGATATTTTATACCAGATTGTGTGATTATAAACGAAGCAAAAAATAACTTAAATGAATTATGAAATCTGAAAAATATAATAGGAAAAGAAAATGAAAAATATTCTCTTAGTGGAAGATGATCCCTTGGTAATGAAAACTCTTAAAAAATTCTTTAAAAAACTGGGATTTGGGATTAAAACAGCCACAAATGGAAAAGAAGCACTTCAACAGGTTGAGAAATATGAGATCTATCTAATTATTAGCGATCTTAAAATGCCTGTAATGAAAGGAGATGCCCTTTTCGCCGAGGTTAGAGACAGAGGTTTTAAAATGCCCTTCTTTCTTCTTACAGGTTATACGGATCATACAAGCATTGAAATATTAAAGAATATGGGTATTCAAGGGGTAATAGAAAAACCAGTTGAATTCAAAAAATTAGAAAATGCCCTGAAGGGATATTTAGGATCCCCCGTCACTAAACTGCATTAACACTAAATCGCATTAATTACACTCATTAGTTTCTTGATTTCGAATGGTTTAAAAATATAACCGAGGGCACCCAATTTCATTGCTTTGTTAATTATCTTTTCTTGGTGTAGAGAAGAACAAACTACTATCTTACAGTCTTTATCGTATTCCATTATTTCCTTCATTGCCTCAATTCCATTTTTTCTGGGCATCATTATATCCATTATGACAATTTCTGGTTGGAGAGATTTATATTTCTCCACCGCATCAATTCCATCTTCCGCCTCTCCTATAATATCTTGGTTCTTTGAGACAAGCATCTTTTTAATGGAATGTCTCACAAATTTAGAATCATCTACAATCATTATTTTGGCCATAATTAACCACAGCTCATCTCAATGCATGTTTAATGCTTATTATTAAATCTTCTTCCTTGAAGGGCTTATTTAGAAAGATACTTTTTCCATTTAAAAATTTATCTTTAGTGCTTTGCACATCTTCTTTTGCGGATAAGAAAATTATTGGAATTGATGCCCAATCGGGGTTTTTTGAGATATTTTGCTTAAACTCAAACCCGTTGAGCCCAGGCATAACCACATCACATAGGATCAGGTCGGGCAACATATCAAGCTCTTTCAGAATTTGAATGGCTTCATAGGCATCGGAGGCCATCTCATAATGATAATCTATTTTCTTTAAAACTTTTTCTATCACAAATTGCATAAAAGAAGAATCATCCACAACTAAAATCCTTTTATTTTTCTTCGACAATAGCGCATCACCTCTCTCCGTTTCCCTCTATTATTAAGAGATCATTTAATTATATCTAATCTAAAAAAGAAAAGCTAATAAAAAGTAAAAATCAAAACTCAACAGGTATGTTATAATTTTAGAGTAAGCAACAGCAAGCAATAGTTAAGCAAAAAGCTTCTTATTCAACTTGAATCTTCAATTTATCTAACAGTTGATTAGCTTTTTCTTTAGGGAGATCCTCATCTTTTTCTACTTTTTCCAATGATTGTTTCACATATTTTGCCAAAAATGGCAATTTATCGAGCATATCTTCCGAAAGATCCTTCTTTCCATCATACACAGGCCTCATAAATTCCGTAAAGCCGTAATATAACCTATAAATCCCAGAAAGGCCGGCAAACCCGGCATTACCCTTCAGTGTATGGAATGATCTAAACGTGTTTTCTATTGCCTCTTCATCTTGGAGGTTTTCCTTGAGTGATTTTATTCCCGATAATAAATTCTGATGGAGGGTTTGTCCTTCTTCTATAAATTCCGATTTCATTTCCTCATCTAACATATAAATAGGTCCTTTTGTTTGGTGAGTAACAAAGGATAAGCCACCTATTATAGGCTATTTGTTATGAAATAGAGGAAAATAACCTCACTGAGTTATAATTTATAAGGAAATAATTCAATGAATGAAAAAAAATATGGAAAAAATAGAAAGAAGTGCATAAAACTCATCAATTATGGGGTTTAAGATTTTTTCTTCTCTTTTTCTTTATTAAGTTCCACCATAACTTCTTCCTTGAGTTCAATCCCAAGCACATCTAATTGTTCTTTTGAAATGGGGCTTGGAGCATCACCAATAGGTAGTTGTGCATTTCTATTTTTTGGAAAGGCAATTACATCCCGAATGGATTCTTCATCGGTCATTAGCATGAGAATTCTATCAATACCCAATGCGATTCCTCCGTGGGGTGGAGCACCGTATCTAAAGGCTCCCATAAGGAATTTAAAATTAACCTCAACCTCTTCATCAGAAAGACCCAACGTGTTGAACATCCTCCTTTGTACATCCAGGTCATGAATACGAATACTTCCACCACCAATTTCATACCCGTTAAGAACTATATCATATGCATTCGCCAAGGCGTTTCCAGGATCTGTATCAAAATTATCAAGGAATTCTTTTTTACATGAAGTGAATGGATGGTGCATTGCGGTCCATCTTTGCTCATCGTAATTATATTCAAATAATGGGAAATCTACCACCCATAAAAAGTTAAATTTATCTTTTGGAATAAGATCCCGTTCTTTTGCAAGTTTCAACCGCAACTCGCCTAATGCTTGATGGACTTTTTCTTCATCTCCACCAATGAACAAGATTAAATCGCCTTTTTCAGCACTCATATTATCTATAATATCGTCAATGACCTCTTGGGAGGTGAATCTGCTTAATGGAGTTTTGATTTCATCCTCTCTTAACATGATGCTCCCCAAATCCTTCACTTTGAAATCATTAATTACATAGTTGCGGAGTCTTTTAAATTGACTATTTGAGATGTCTCCGTAATTATTAACCTTAATCCCCTTTATAATTCCATTATTCTCAAACACCTTCTTGAAGATGGACACATCATCGGGAATCACCTCGGTCAAGTCTTGTAATTCCATGCCGAATCTGGTATCTGGTTTATCTACCCCATAGCGATTAATAGCTTCCTCATAACTTAATCTGGGGAAGGGCGTCTCTAGATCGACAGAAAGGGTTTCTTTAAATACGTGTTTGAGTAACCCTTCAATGATATTTAAAATATCATCTTGTTCAACAAAAGACATCTCCATATCTAATTGGGTGAATTCTGGCTGTCTATCAACTCTTAAATCCTCATCACGGAAACACCGAGCAAATTGGAAGTATTTTTCCACGCCCGAAACCATCAATATTTGTTTAAATAATTGCGGAGATTGGGGCAACGCGTAAAATTTTCCTTGATGAATTCTGCTTGGCACAATGTAATCTCTCGCACCTTCAGGGGTACTTTTCGTGAGATATGGTGTTTCGATATGTAAAAATCCTTGTTCATCCAAATAATCATAAGTTTCCTTGAGCCATTTTGATCGGAGACGCATATTTCTTTGGTATCTGGGAGAACGCAAATCAATATAGCGGTATTTTAAGCGTAATGATTCCTTAGTGGGTTCCGTAACATCAGCCCAATGGAATGGCAGGGTTTGAGCACATTTTGTTAAGATTTTAAAATCACAATTTGAAACTTCAATTTCACCTGTCTTTAAATCTTCATTTTCGGTTCCTTTGGGGCGTTCTGTAACTTTCCCTTCGATTTCAATGACAGACTCTCTGGGAAGACGGCCCAGTTCATCATATTTTTCATCCCCCACATCATCCTTTTTTACCACAACTTGGGTGATCCCTTTCCAATCCCTAAGATCAACAAATATAATGTTTCCGTGATCTCGGATTGTATGGACCCAGCCAGCAAGCTTCACTTTTTTTCCAATATCTGAAGCAGTGAGCTCTCCACATGAGTATTCTTTCATACATGGAATAATGAGCAATATTTGATAAAGTATTCCATTTGCTTATCTCTCTCTTTTCTCATCGATTTTGAATGGAAATGAAGGAAAAGGCAGTTCTAATGTATACTGAATATGGATATATCCCCATTGATTTAAGAAAAGGATGGAAACCGATTCATATTTTATCATTTTTACAAATAGTAAAAAAATTTAGACCCAGTGCTTATTATATCTATGCCATTAATGGCATCAGATCTTTCAAGAGAAAGATAATTTATAGCGCAAGATCTTTTAACTGTTCCTTCCGTGCCACAATATCATTTATACGAATTTCGGCGATATCAGTACAAATATTTTCAATCCTTCGAATGGAGTGAATATACACTTTATCGGGATGATCTTCAATCATAATATCTCGCATTTTCTGGGAATCTTCCATGATTGATCGAATCAGATGATAAAATTTGAGAGTATCGTTTCTAAAGAAATAATCCTGGACAATATTATAATTTTCACGCATGTCCCACATTCTTTTTTTGAGTATTTCATAATCGTCTATTGGTTCTTCTTTTAATGCCCGCGCCAATTTAAGTAAATAATCGCCCACCCTTTCAAGCATTCGGGCGCATTCAGAATAATGTAAGCACTCAACGGTATTAATATTCAAATCCATCCCCAAAGAGGGATAATTGAGAATTTGATGTACGGTTCTTTCAATCGCATAACGATGTTCGTCAATTTGATCATCTTGCTTAATTAACTCGTCAATTAAGTTATAAAGCTTTCCTTCTTCCTTCAGTCTATCATAACCTTCAAATAGTTCAATATAATTACTTATCTGAATACCGACCTTATTGATTATCTGCTTTACAAGCAGTTTAAGATTCACCGAATTGCTGGTATCCTCAACTACAATTTCTTTCTTATTCTCTGCCATTATAACCATACCATGGAATCGCTTAGTCATTTGACTAATTCTGTTTTGTAGTTCAAGTGATATCTTAGATGTTTTCTTAAATATTACCCGTTTATACCCAATAATATACGCGGTCAAGAATAAATTAAATAGATAATCAACATATTCTGGCTTTTCAATATCTTCATTTTTTTCCTTGTCGTAATCCAGCGAAATTTCATAGGTATCCTCGATGTGAGTTTCGATATTAACTGCTTTAATAATTAGAGAATCATCCTTCATCCGCTTGAGTAAGACCCTTCGATCATCTTTTAGACCATATTTTACCGCCCAGCTTTTCGGAAGATAGACATAATAGGAACCCTTCACACATTGAACTTTTTTTTGCTGGAATTTATCATATTTCGTCATGTACATTCCCTATGTTGCAGTAATTAAATACCTCATAAAAACATAGTTCTACCATTTGGGGCATATGGTTACATATGGTAACGTATGAAAATCAAAAAAAATAAAATCAAGAAAAAAACAAAAATTGATTATATCCTCAGTAAATTTAGTTTCCGGAGATTCTTTTATTTATATACAATATTAAGAGAAAAGAAGGGAGCTTTAACCATGTTTTGGCCAAAAAAATAAACTTTAGATTAAAAGTAGTAATAATTATTGGTTCTTAACAGAGAAAAAAAAACCAAAAAAACCAAAATATAGGAAAAAATGAAACATCCTATTGTTAATATTGAAGCCTAAATTTATTCATTCCGGGATCTAATTCCAATTCTTTACCCTTACTATTATCCTCCCCTTTTTCAATAGAATTTCCTGCGAATTCAACTCTTTTTATGGATTTCACTCCCAACTTTGGAATTTCGAACATCCCACTTGTAATATTTGGGGGAATCTGAATCTCAACTTCTACCATATTGGCCATTACTTTTTCCCATTTTACAGAAATAAGCCCCTTGCAAGAGGGATAAGTGCCGTTTACCTTTTGAAGTTCATAAAAAGTGGGAGAGATTAGGACCTCCTCAAATCCAGGAGACTTTGGTTTAACACCCATCCAATGAGTGGAGAGATCATAAGCAGGTGTGGCTGCCCAAGCATGACATTCCGACCCTGCAATCGACCACGTTTCCCATATTGTACCAGTCTCACCCAACTCCATCATAGGGATCCATTTTTTAAGGAATTTCATAATAATATCATACCGATTGGCTTTCGCGAGGGCTTGATTGACGTGGTGCATGAAAAAGGGCTGGGCTACAACCACCATATCCTTGAGTTCATCCCCAAATCTATGATGCGATTGCCTTTTTAGGTAAAACTCATCGATTTGTCTCTTAATATCCTCCTCGGCACCAGGATATTCAAACACCCTCTTAATTATCGAATCCCATTTTTTCCTGGGAGCGACGTCCGTTTTAATCAAATAGGTATTTGTCATATAGCTGAGACCGTGTAGTTGATCTTGATAATGGTAATCCTTGTAACACTTCTCGGATTGATCCCAAAATAAGGCCTCAATGCTTCTCTTCATTTGATCGGCTTGGCTGCGGTATTTTTCTTCCACATCTTTTCTACCAACTTTATGAGCCACATCAGAGAGGAAGTAAAGAACATCCATAAATTGGGCATTAAGAATAGCCCATTTCCCGGGTTTATTATGGGCAAAACTCCAATCAATAAAACACCAATATGGGAGGTCCCCCAATAATCCATCCTCAGGATCGAGGTATTTCCAAAACCATTCAATGGCCCTCTGAAAATGGGGAAAAGTTTCAACCAAGATATCCTCATCCCCGTAATATTCATAATAGTCTTTTGTTATCTGAATTAAATACAATGTGTAATCGGGAATGATATGATTCTCCAATTTTGCATCTCCGGGATGGAAGGAGTACATCAGCCCATCAGA
>CAZEPC010000275.1:0-6676 GCA_964513765.1 uncultured archaeon | reverse complement strand
TTTTGTTGTAGGTTTTTTGTTGTAGGTTTTTTGTTGTAGGTTTTTTGTTGTAGGTTTTTTGTTGTAGGTCTTTTTCTTATGCTCTCCTTGGTTTTATTGCATTTATTGGAGCATTTCGGGCTATTTTCTTTCTTTTTGTTCTGTTTGCTATGGGGAATATTTACTGTAAAATAATGATGAGAAAAAAGGAAATATAATGGCTTGAACGCAAATTCAGAGATCCCTAACATTTAGGGAAGTGGAGTCTCTCTTGCGTAACGACCTAAATTTAGGAATACCAAGCGTTCTTAATTGGTATCCAACGACATGACCTAGATGTATGCATCTAAGTAATACATGATTTTTCCCATTATATTCCTACAATTAGTATCCAATTTTTCTTTAAAAAACTAATTATCAATCCCAAAATGAATCTGTTAAAACCTATCAACAATCATTATACACAAGTACATACAATATTAAAGCTCCCTCCTCTTTTGTAGATGGAATATATAAAATTTTTATCCCACTTTCGCTTTATTTTTGTAATGGATTTCGTGGCGCATCTTTTATGGAGCGGAATTATCTTTCAAAATTATCAAGGCTGGCTTTCCGTCTTTTTTGGGGGCGTCCCTGACCTTATTCCGTTCGGTGCGAATCTTATAGCTAGTCCCTTTCGTAGAAAAAAGGGATCATCCGCACAATTCTCAAAAAATATGAAGAATTCCGATTCTCAAGCACGGAAGGCTTCCCTTATTGAGTACTATAACCTAGAGGAGAATAAATGGGTATATAGAGTATATAATTACACTCATTCATTGGTTGTATGGGGCCTTATGTTCGCCTTATTCTGTGTGATCGGACATTTTCAAGGCTTCTTTCCGTACTTCATGTTTGCGTGGCTGCTACATATCCTTATTGATATACCCACCCATGAAAAAGTCTTCTTTGCCCCGCAATTTCTCACCCCTCTTTCGGAATTTAATATTGATGGATATTCTTGGGCAAATAAATACTTCCAGTTTATTAATTATGCCCTCATTATTATCGGAATTTTGGTCAGTCTTTATTTGTTTTAGGATTTGAACCGATTTCATTTTGTCGGAATCATTCTTTCTCTTCAAGCAACTTTTTCAATTTTTCTTCCAATTTGTCTGCTCTTTTCTCTGCCTGCATCCATTTGTAGTTGGTGTCTTGCTTATCATCATCAAACCAAATATCCAAGGCAAGAACCATGAAATAGTGTAATTCTCCATTAAATCGTTGATAAGGGATGGTTACAAGCGGGAATTGAAGGATTTACCCAAATATTTTCATTGCGTGAAGTTGGATCTGGAAAAGCTCAAGAAAAAACTGAGAATTGAGGATGGATTGAGGATGAACAAATTTGGTTAGGTACTTTCTTTACCTGGAACTAAGCAGCTCTTTTATCGCTTTATCCAACCCATTTAGAGACAGCTGGTACATTGGCATTAGCTTTGCAATTGCAACCCTGGATCTGGCCATCCAAGCCCCTGGAACTTCCGGATTTAACCATACTGTGTGAGGAAAATGCTTTAAAAACCGTTTTATCCATTCTATGCTCGGGGTTTCATTCTGCTGAAAGTAATCGATGGCCCCGTACCTGGCGAACAATTCATAGGGTGCCATTGCGGCATCGCCGACGATTATTACCCGTAAATCTTTACTGTATTTCCGAAAAAGGTCTTGTAAGGGCACGCCCTCCTCAAAAGCCGCATCCTCATATATCTCCTCGTAAAGGCTGTTATGGAAGTAGTAATGGGTAAATTCCCGAAAATGGTTGCATTTAGAGGCGGCCGAAAACAATTGCTCCACCATGCGGGTAAAGGTGTCCATACTTCCGCCCACATCCATGAGGAGCATAAGTCGTAGGCTGTTCTTTTCCCGCTTTTCCCAGACAAACTCTATTTCTCCCCCATTTCTGCAGGTTTTATCAATAGTTTCCTCTATATTAAGCACATCTTCCGCCCCCACCTTTTTCAATTTACGCAACTTCTTCAGCGCAATCTCAATTTGGCGAGTATCAAGGATACGGTCCGATCGATAATCCTTAAAGAGGCGTTGGGCAGCAATCTGGGCGGCCATACCCATCCCGCCGCTTCCGCCGATCCTAAGTCCTCCCGGGTGCTTTCCACCCCAGCCGAATGGTGAAGTCCCCCCAGTCCCAATCCAATAATTTCCTCCGTTGTGTTTCTCCCGCTGCTTTTGCAGTCTTTCCTCGAGCATTTTTCTTAAGGTATCCATATCGTAATTTTCGATCATGTCGAGTTCTTCTTGGGAGAGTTTCATGAAATCGAATACCGACTTAGCGGGTTTCTTCAACCAATCCATAATCTCCTCGCGAATAACATCGGGTACGTTAGCATTTCCAAAATAATAGGAAAAACATTGATCAAAATGATCGTAGTATTTATGGTCTTTTACCAGCAAGGAGCGCATCACATAATAGAGCTGCACGGTGTTATTCACATGGCCTTTGGCGATAGCCTCCATAAAGGTGAGAAACTCCGTGATTGATACCGGTATATGGGCATCTCTCAGTAAATAATAAAATTCTATGAACATACTGGATTCACTTCACGTGTAGGGGGAATGAAATCAAAAAAGAATGGATTTAATCATGTTGATGTCTGCCGAAATGTCAGCGATGTTTCACATCCTTGATGAGATCGGGGCGTCTGGCCTTGATGTAATCCAGATCTTGCTCTTTCTTAATCAAGGTTCCGAGGAAGGGGATTCCCTTTTTAATGTCTTTTCGTGACATTCCCGCCTTCAGCAGCACGCCAATCCAATCAATGAGCTCCGAGGTACTGGGCTTTTTATGAATTGCTTTAAGGGCCCTCAGTTTATAAAACTGGGTGATGCAGTTGTCGAGAATCTTTTGCTTGATATCGGGATAATGCACCTTCACGATCTCCCGCATAAGTTCCTCATCGGGGAATTTAATATAATGGAAGACACATCTGCGTAAAAACGCCCCGGGGAGTTCCTTCTCATCATTACTGGTAATGATCACAATCGGCCGCTGTTTGGCCTTAACCGTTTTGTTCAACTCGGGAATATCAAATTGCATCACATCCAGCTCTTGGAGCAGATCGTTCGGAAATTCGGGATCTGCTTTATCGATCTCGTCTATGAGCAGTACAACTTGCTCATCCGAATCAAAAGACTCCCCCAAACGCCCTAACCTGATATAATCCTCGATCCGATCTACATCTCGTTCATCGGATCCAAATCGGCTGTCGTTTAGGCGTTGTACGGTATCGTAGGTATAACACCCATCCACCGCCTTACTGGTGGATTTAATATTCCAAATAATCAGATCTTTCTCAAGTGCCTTTGCGATCGCGTGGGCCAAGAGGGTCTTTCCCGTCCCAGGCTCACCTTTAACCAAGAGCGGCCTCTCCAAGGCAATAGACACATTCACAATGTCTCTTAATTCGGGAGAAACGATATACTTTTCCGCCCCGTTGAATCGGTCGAATTCTTCTTGAGCTTGTGAGGTTTCTGAAGATTGTGACGAATGATTTATCATTTTATATATAACTTAAAATATAGGAATTCCTTTAATATTTTTCAATTCCCCCTCACTTTGGTCGGTGAGTTTGGATTTGCTGCTACGGATGGGATTTGATGTGATTTTCTTAATATCGTTGGATGGGGGCTGTAGCGATGAAATGTGCCGGGCTTGTAGCGATGAAATGTGCCGGGCTTGTTGCGATGAAATGTGCTAGGGCTGTTGCCATGAATGATGGTTTTATTTTGCATAACCGCTTATTGTAGATCATAAGATTTAGATTGAAGAATGGAATACTCAAGATGAGGCAAAAACCGAACATCGTTTTTATAATGGTCGATCAGCTCCGATATCAATCCCTGGGCTATGCGGGTGATGAATATGCCCAAACTCCCAATATTGATGAATTTTCCGAAGAATCCGTGAATTTTGATCAAGCGGTGGCTTCAATGCCCGTGTGTTCCGCGACCCGCGCCTCTCTATTCACGGGAAAATACACTTCCAGTACTGGGATGGTTATAAATGAGTTGCGGATGAACCCCAATCATAGATGTTTGGCCCATGTTCTCACCGAAGTGGGTTATCGAACCGGATATATCGGAAAATGGCACTTGTGGGCGAACCAATTAGGCCGACATAACAAAACGGAGAATGCATTCGTGCCCCCGGGCCCTTATCGTTTGGGATTTGACGGCTATTGGGCGGGCTATAATTTTCATCACACCTATTTCGACACCTATTATTTTGAAGATGCTCCCGAGAAGATTTATTACGGGGAGGATGTATATGAACCCGATGCTCAAACCGATATGGCCATGGACTTTATTTCGGAACACTCCAATACCGATGCGCCTTTCTTCCTATTTCTCTCGTATGGTCCGCCCCACGACCCTTGGAAAAAGCGCAACGTACCCCAAAAATGGTACAAAAAGTTCAAACATACTCAATTCGAAACTCCCCCGAATTATTCGTGGAGAAAGGATCCATACGGGGATATGTGGGCCAATAAGCTCCATTGGCCCCGGAGAATAAGAAAATGGAAACGGGTTTATTATGCCATGACCGCCAATCTGGATTGGAATTTCGGGCGGATCTTGGATCATTTAGAGCAACTCGGGGTGGAGGAAAACACCATCGTGATTTTTACCTCGGATCACGGAGAGATGTTCGGCGCCCACGGCCGGATGAAGAAAAATATATTTTACGAGGAAGCCTCTCGGATCCCGTTTCTGATGCGATGGCCCAGAGAGTTGCCCCGAGGGCTGGTCAGCGATATTCCCTTCAATACGCCTGATATCATGCCCACATTGTTGGCATTAGTCGATGCTCCCATTCCCGAGGAGGTTGAAGGGATGGATTTAAGTGCTCATGCAAAGGGGGAAGAGGGCCCCACGCCGGAAGCTGCCTTTTTAATGAACACGGGTGCATGTGCCATATGGCGAAACGGCCATGAATGGAGGGCTATGCGCAATAAGAATTATACCTATGCAATATACCGGGTAGACGGGAAGGAACTGCTCTTTGACAATCTTAAGGACCCCTACCAAATGCATAATCTGACCGAGGATCCGGCATATAAGAGCACTCTTCTAAAGTTCCGCATTCTTCTGGAAAAGAAAATGGAGGAACTCAACGATACCTTTCCTCCATCAAAATGGTACAGAGAACATTGGGTTGAAGATAGGATCATTACCCGAACCGCCACGTCAGAATGGGATGAGGATCCGTGAGCGAGGAGAAGAAGCGGTCTGAAGGAATGTCTAAAGAAGGAGCAGAAGCAATGTCAAAGCGTAGGGCTGAAGGAAAGTCTAAAGAAGGGGCAGAAGCAATGTCAAAGCGTAGGGCTGAAGGAAAGTCTAAAGAAGGGACAGAAGGCATATCAAAAGGAGGGACAGAACCAATGGCAAAGGGTAGGGCTGAAGGAAAGTTAAAGGGAAGGGCTGGAGAAATCCCTAAAAGAGAAAACCCATTCGCAGGAGGGCAAGTTTTTTGGAGAAAGAGAATCTTGATTGGGGTGTTGGCTGCTTTCACCGTGTTTTTCTTGATCCAGTTTTTTCGCACCATTGATTTCGGAGCAATCACGCTAAGTTTCCAGAATACAAGACGCTGGGCGCTGCTGATTACATTCGGGTGTTATGTTGCGATGAATCTGCTGAGAACTAGACGGCTCTATGAGATTTTTGATCGGAAGGTTTCCTTTCCCGCGCTTATTACCATTAATGCCTCTTACAACGCGCTCAATCACATTATTCCCTATCGAATAGGCGAGCTGACCCTGCCTTATTTTTTGCACAAGGAGGATGCCGAAAGCTATCCGTTCAATAAAACCCTGGGGGCGTTAATTTATATGCGGATCTTTGATTTTGCCGTGTCGGGAATTGGGTTGTTCGGGTTTGTGCTGGGGATTTACCGGTATTTATCCGCTTTTTGGCTCTTTTTCGGGGCTTCCGTGATTGTGTTCGGGATCTCGGTCCTGGCCCTCGTCTTTTTAATGAAGATCTCTAAGGTACCCGACTGGTTAGCACGGATTCAACAGAGGAAAAACAACCGGTATCTTATCCGGATTTCCGCATTCCTCAAGAAGGTGGCCCTGGATCTTCAACACATTCGGGATAATTTTAATCACCGCAAGTACTTGCTGTATGCCCTCGGGATCAGGCTCCTTCAAGTGCTTATAACGGTCTTGGTATTTTATGCCCTTCATATTGAAATACCGTTGTATATGATGATTTTGCTGGATCTATTTATGGCGTTTGTTGAAATCATTCCCTTAAGCCTTATCGCCAATTTCGGCTATTATGAATTTTCCTATGCCGCCCTTTTGGATGTGGAGAACATCCCGACAGCCCCCTATTCACCCTATGAGATCGGTTTTCTCCAGCATTTCTACAATATTCTGTTTATATTGGCCTATTTTGGGCTGGGACAGTTAAACCGACTAAGATACAAAGAGAAGAACGGGTAAAAAGATTTGAAATCTAAGGTGACCGGAGCTCTTCAGCACCACGCTGAAGCGGTCCTCCACGAACTTTACAAAACTGTGCTTGGTCCACGTATCCACATCGGCGACCTTCCTGACGTTTGAAAAACCAGATATTTTGTGGTTAATTGCAAGTTGCTTAATTTCAATTTGCTTAATTTCAATTTGCTCACAAGTTT
>CAZEPC010000274.1:0-6679 GCA_964513765.1 uncultured archaeon | reverse complement strand
AAGATGAGGAAGACGGCTGGGAAAAAGATGAGGAAGACGGCTGGGAAAAAGATGAAATTTCCGAACGGACACCCGGTAATAATGTGAAGAAGAGTAAAAATGAAATGATAAAATGTCCTAAGTGTGGTTTAGATGTACGAAAATCATGGGAAGATTGTCCATTTTGTGGTAAGTTACTCAATTAATCATTAACAATTTTTTCTTCCATTCTTATTTCAAATTTCCCAAAAAAAAGTTAAATTGAATTTTAGAGAATATTGATCTTATCCTCAACAATATTCTCTGCAATGACCAAAGCTTTATCATAAACTTCCTGGCTGATAATGTCCAAATCCAAACCAACATCTAGCTTTTCCTTATCGATAATCTTTCTTTCTCTGGCCACATTTTCGACTACATCAATATCCAAATCAACATATTGTATTGTTTGATTTGTAATTTCTGTGGGGGTATTGATATTGAAGTATTTCCCCTTCAATTCACCTTTTCTGGAAAAATATTCCGATACATAGAACCAGTTATTTTCCACAAACTTACTTATGGAATAATCGCCCCGTTCGATGGGAGTTCCCAATCCATCATAAATGCCACCTTCCTTTAGCTTTCTCTTTAATGTTATTTGCAGAGGCTCATCAGGATCCACATTTAATTCAAACACCCTACCAGGGGACAAATGTAAGACTTTTCCGGTCAATTTCAAATGATTAATATAAAATTTCTGTCCTCTATTTATCTGTCTGAAGTATTGATCGAGATAGAACCCTTCGATTTTTTTCTTAGATTCCTTTTCTTCCATTTTTTTCATTAAAGCTTCCGAATAATCTAAGAGAGCAGTTTCATTTGCACCAAATTTTCCCATGTGCTTGGATTTGCTGGGATTTGATTTGATATTATGGTGAAAATCAATGGTATCCACGATTTCTTTTCTTATGGAGTTAAATTTATTTTTAATGGGGTTGGTAAAAATTAAATTGATGGTTCTAAAATTTGAATGAATTTCCCCTATCTGATTTTCTATTTTAGCGGCCTTCTTTTGAATCTCAATCAATTCTTCTTCGAGCTGATTGACTTCATCCTTAATCTCTTCATCGGACGCCAGCTTTGCCGCAGTACGGAAAATAAACCCATATTTTTTGTTTCTTTGGAGTTCTTTCCCCAAATTGAACAATCGCTTTTTGACACGGGGGTTATGTAATTTCTTGCTGATCAAGACCCTTTTACTATAAGGGTTAATTACCACCAAATCACCTGGAACCGTATAGAAAGAGGTAAGCCTTGCCGTTGTTTTACCGTAATCTTCGTGAGATACTTGGAAAATGCCTTCTTTACCTTCAGGTAAATATGATTTAAAATGTCCAAAAGTGGTGTAAAATTGCTTTTTCATCTCCTCTTTTTCATCCCCAATACTCTCCGGAATCAACCTAACTTTACTGAAGTTTCGCTTTTTGTTGGATTTAACTACAATTCCCCGATATATTGAATTTTTATGAAATTTTGAGTGGAATGTAATAAGATTTGGGAATCTCTCTTTATTAAGGGGGAAATCTTTGAAATTATTTTCTTTCAACTCATCCCACATTTCTTTCTTGAACATGATACTAATCCCTTGCTTATCCCATCTTTCAGATATTGTGATATCCTTTGCATAGGTATCATCTTCCCGAAACGGAATATCAAATAATTTCTGAATCCTTTTACTGGGATATATGATGGGATATCCCTCATCTAAGAACATTTTGGTGAGAGCCGTTGAGTAAATTCCTCTGATAAATACATTTGGTTTCTTCATTTTATAATTACTTAAAAAGCACTTTATCTAAATAAGTTTTTTTCCCATTAATCGGAGATTTTTTGAAAATATCACAACCAAGGATTTATTGATAGGGTAATGGATTTCAGAAATCCGCCTTGAAAAATTTATATTTATAGAAATAGAATATGTTGAGAGATTAAGCAAAAAATTAAAATAATTCAAAGGGAAAGATCAATCATTAGATCTAGTAAAAAGGGAAAGTGGTTAAAAATCGGGGAGATTATTTTTTCCAAAAAGATCTGAAATGTTTCAAAAACTTAAAAATTGTAATGAAAACGAAAACAGTGAAAAAAATGGTCTTATTAGAAGTTAGTGCTATTCAAATAGTGTTAAATGTGCTTAATCCTATTGCCTTGATCATATTTTTGATTTTGGGATTAATTAAGTTAAGGGACTCACGAAAGGGAAATCTATATAATATATATCTGAGCAGTTTTTTTATGCTCTTGTTTCTGGGATTTTTGATTAATATTTTGTATGTGGTATTCACAGATAAGATTTCAGATAATCTTTATATTCAACTAGCCAGATTGGTGACATTTATTATATTTTATGCTTATTGTTTTCCCCTTTTCTTCCTAATTAGCTTGAAACGAGGGTTTATTACGATATCTAAGAAATTTAAATTGAGGTATTTCCTGGCTTGGGCGGCCCCAATTGTGATTGTCTTGTTTATCGGGGATGTATCCTTAGGTCCAGAAAGGAAGGTATTATGGGACAAGCAAATTGGAATTGGAATGCTTGTAATTTTAGGGGCAGAATATCTCTTTTTCTTAAAAGAAAGCATTTATTTGGTTCAGAAGTTTCAAGACAAACACCTCAAAAGAAAATTTCTTTTCTTCATATTGGGATATTCCGTGCTGATAATAGTGTCTGTGTCATTAACACTCTTTAATTCAGGATGGATGGAATCCTCTACTTACACCATAATCTCGGCAATTTGTATAATCCCCGGTGGATATTCAATGTATTACGGGGTCGGCAAGAAGATTATGAAAGAAGGACAATAAGAATAGATCAAAACCCTATCAATAAATCATTTTTTTTTAGCATTATTCCAAGTTCCTTAATTGCTTGGGGTATAACTTTTTCATCTTGAATACCCGTGAGTACCGCTTTTCCTGAGGAAAAAATAAGAAAAACCGCTTTTACCGGATCATACATTCTGAATATAATCCCTGGGAAAACCTCCGGCTCATAAACAGACGATTCTAAATAAATAATTGCATGATCCAAATTGATATTAATACCAAAATCAAGGGATATCACCAGATTCACAATCTTTCGCTCTGGATTTTTGGGAACTTCAATCCCAATTTGATTAAGCTTATTCGTAACCTTCTCAACAACGTTTTTTATATCTTTGGTACGTTTAAGACCAGTTATGACCATTTTACCATTTTTAAACAACAATACAGCACATTTTGGCTGCTTCATTTTGATGTGGATGCCCGGGAACTTATTCAAATTAAATTGCACATCTCGAAACCGATCCGCAATTGATTTAAGAGGAAGTTGCTTTTTAAGAAAGACATTTACAACTACATTAGCCATCTTGTAGGTTGCTTTGTGCTTTTGTCCTTTCTTATCTTTTTTGTTTTGTTTTTTGGTCATCCCTATTTGATCTTAGATGCTCAAAGTTAAAATAATTCTCCATTTTGTAAGCAAAAATTTATGTTGGGAAATTCGGAATTAATGCTTTTCAGCTTTTTCTTTCATAAAATTGCTATAGGATGGGAGAGCAAAAGAATTATATTTATTTTCTCTAATTGGTTTTAAAAATACGAAGTCTACCAGTGATTTATAAAAAATTACAAATTTGGGGGGATAAAGAGATTGAAAAGAAATAAAAAGATCATAGAGAACTGCTATTGTGTTATTCTTTTAATTCTTATATGCGGATTAATTCCAATCCTTTTGACCAGCAATACAAATTTTTCCGGGCCTTTATCTCAAGAAAATGGAGATTCAATCCCTCTGATCAATAATGATTCTAAAATCAATAGACAAAAAGAAAAAATTTTCAATAAATCAATCCCTCAAGAAACAATATCTACATCCATTAAAAATCAGATTGCGAGTGTAGATAAAAATAATAACCTTATTGTCGATGATTTTGAACAGAATTTAATCAAGAATCAAACTCGAATTTTTCTACCTTTGTTTGTATTTGAAAAGCCAACCAAAAACAATACACTAAACGCTTCAAGATGGCGCTTGAATACCAGAAAGACCTTTATCAACCACAATCTTACTACAATTGAAGAAATACCCTCTAGCAAAACATTCATCTTTTCTTGTGAAGGAAAAGGGAATGATATTCTTGAGTGTTCAGAGAGATTTAACGAGTTACAAACGGCTGAAGATGGAGCCTTGCTTTTGTATATCAAGGAAAATGGAGATATAAGACAAAACATGCTCAGTTCTTTCAATCAACTCAGATTAAATAGCAAAGAATTCAGCGAGATGGGACTTCGAGGAGATCCAGACACACGGCTGGCAATATTAGATAGAGGTATTGATGATAGCCATAACGCTTTCATTGGTAAAGACATCATCTGGGAAGATTTTACCAATATGGAATATCCTACTCCAGTAGATTATGTGGGCCATGGAACCGCCTTAGGATCCATCGCCGCCGGAAACGAGTTTCAACCTATTGACGGGGAAGGAAGAACAATTATTTCAATGGCTCAAACCCTAGATTGGGGAATAAATTCATATGGTTGGGAAGTGGGGAAAGAATATCTTTTTTTCATGGGTTCGGCAGAGGTTGGAGAAACTGGAACTTTGAAATTTCAGGCAAACTGGTCAAAGGACGGATATTCGCAGATAAACATACAAAAGATTGTCATTATAGATGAAAACGGTAATTATAGGGTAAATTCAAGTGGTGGGTTTAGCCAAAATCAACTTAAGGAAATTCAATATGAGATTAATAATGAGAATAAGTTTGGAATTTATCGATTCGGCTATACCTTCATGGTTGAAGAAGATGACCCATTTTCAACTCAACATTTGATTCATGGACAAGCTCATGTTCCCATGGCCCTAATTAATCAATCAACATCTGAGAAAACCAAAACTTTCCGAGGGGTAGCACCAAATGTGGATCTTGCGCTATTGCGAGTAGAATTTGAGTCAGATATCATCCAAGCCATGAACTGGTTGCTTGATAATGCTAAATCCCATAATATAACCGTTGTATGTATTTCACTCTCAACTGAAAGCCTTGAAGTTCATAATTTGGCGAATGAAATGGCGGAATCAGGGTTGGTGATCGTGTGTGCCGCGGGCAACGATGGTCCTGGGATTAATCACTTTAAAGATTATGCCAATTCTCCAGCGACCGCTGAAAAAGTCATCACCGTTGGGGCTGTGGGTAGAAATAATTCTCTGACATCTTATACAAACCAAGGAGGAAAAAATCCTGTGGGCGTGGTTATCAAACCAGACATTCTTGCACCAGGTGGAGAATTTACTTCCATCGAAGATCTAAATACTCCTTTACTACTTGCAGATGCAAACCCCAATGAATTTTTACAAGAAATTGCACCTGAAGAGGAGGAAGATCCCGTCCAAATCATTTCCCTACCCGAGAAAACCGAAAATGACATTAAACCATTTTATGGAACCTCATTTGGGGCACCTTGGGTAGCTGGAGTGGCATTATTAATGATTGAAAAGATGGGAGGGATGAACAGCTGGACATATTCAGAAAAAGATGTATTAAAAATCAAGAACTTGCTGTGTATGTCTGCATCAGAAACTGCACCTGCAAACCGGATCGGTTATCAAGAAGAATATTCACCATTACTTAATAGGGGGGAAAAGGATATCTATGAGGGATACGGACGAATTAATCCGGTTGAAGCTTTAAATCTATTGGAATCTTTTGCATTTACAAACATTACCATTAGTAATAAAACTCTCTACTCCATTGAAACCTCCAATCAAAATATTGAACATAACTATAACTATTCAAATACTCTCGCAATTCCCTATAAAATCAAATCCAATCATTATATTAAAATGGCTGTTAATTCCAGCATAAATCATGATTTAGATATTTATGTATATGATCGAAATCCTAATGCGTACGGAGAACCCCAATTATTATTCAATGCAACTTATAATAATACTGATGGAAAAAAAGTTCTCGAGCGGCCTTTTTTTGAGGGAATAAAAAATGTCTATGTGGTTATTAAAAGTATTAAGGGCTTTGGAAAAACAAATATTTCTCTAACCCAAGAAATTGATTTGGATCCACCAATTTCAGCCCATATATTCTCACCCAAAAATTATTCATATCAAGCAAAAAACTTGAAATTTAAAATCCAAGGATATGACAAAGGTACTAGAATTCACAGTGTTGACTTTTATGCACTTAAAACCAATCAACAAGGGGAAGATCTTAGTCAGAATTCGCAATACTTAGGAAATTCTCCCTACAACGAAACTGTTGATCTCGATATCACAAATATAGAAACAGGTTGGTATAATATCACTTTAGAATTTTTAGATGGGAATAATAATGGATTAAATTCTTCTCCCATAATCTGTGGCATCGACAATAATGGCCCAATCATAACTAAAATGAAGCCAGAAAGTCGTACCTACCAGAGAGGGTACATAACTTTCACATTAGAGGCAAATGATAGTTTCTCGGGAATCCGATCGATGATGCTCCATATGTATGACCAACCCCCTATAATATTAAAAAACGAAAGCTACCAAATCACAAATTATTCTATTGGGGATGAATGGCAAATTCCTAAAGCAAATGACTGCATCAAAATCACATACACCTTAAAATCCGACAGAAGCTGGGACGGAGATAGGGTTTTCTATTTTACCTTGCAAGAT
>CAZEPC010000273.1:0-6680 GCA_964513765.1 uncultured archaeon | reverse complement strand
ACTTACATTCCAAAGAAATCACTCGGTTTAAGAAGACCTGAATCTTCTTCTTCAACCTTCTTTTCCAAATGTTTCAGATGTGGTGGCAATTCGCCACCATAAGCAGCTTTAATCTCCTCTATTTCTTCTGCAGAATATTGTTCAACATCATCACCCCCGCCTCCACTGCCAGACGCTTGAGCTTGTTGAGATTGGCCCCCTCCACCGCCTGATGCTTGAGCTTGTTGAGATTGGCCCCCTCCACCGCCACCATATGGGGAAGAAGATGAAGCTTGTAGGGGGACTGCCTTGGATTTCCCGCCGGATGATGAACTTACTGAAATTTCCCCACCAGACATAGCCCTTAATTCCCTCATCACATTCTCTAAGTTCATAGATTGCATACTTTTACTCATTGTATCCATGATTTCCTTTAGAGATTTGCTGGTTTCTTGAATACCTTCAGGGTTAATTCCAGTCAAAAGTGCATCGAGAGAATCATCAATGCTCTTTCTTAGATTGGCTAATGAGCTGTGAATTTTTTCCCAATTCTTATTCATATCATCTTGGATTTTTTTAATAAAGTCAATAAGTTCATTAGAATAATTAACGTGCTCTTCATATCGTTCATTATCTTTAGAACGAATAGAAGAGATAAGCATTAATATCTGCCGAATTTCTTTCTTAAGATCAGCTTGAGACATAATTATCTTTCCTTAATAATAAATATTCTTTTCCTAATTTAATATTCTCAATTTTACTATAATATTTTTTCTTTTTTCTTTTTTCTTTTTTCTTTTTTCATTAAAATTAAAATTCTTTTCATTACTTATTATTTTAATTAAACCCTTAGTTTCAATTGCCAAAAATAAAGACATTAAGAAGGCGGTTAAAAAAGCACTGAATAGAATCAATATTCCAGATTTAAATGGAAAGAATGTGCTCCTTAAACCAAATGTTGGCAGAGAAACCGATCCAAAACAAGCAATAAATACTAATCCTTTAGTGGTCGAGGCAGTTTTTGAATTTTTGGAGGAAAAATATGATGCCCAAATATTTTTGGGAGATTCCCCTATTATTATGACTGATTCCAAAAAGGCCTTTAAACAATCGGGATTTGAACGTTTGATGGAAGAAAAAAAGATCACATGGTTAAACTTGGACGAGAAAAAACCAAAAACACTTCCCATCAAAGATGGAATCCTTCTGAAGAAAATTAGAGTTACTGGATATTGGGAAGAATTTGATTATATTATCTCCATCCCGGTCTTAAAGATGCATATGCATACCGGGGCAACCTTGAGTTTTAAAAATTGCAAAGGATTAATTTATAAAAGAGATAAAATAAAATTACATCATTTAGAGGCAATCCCCCTAATTAAAAAAATGCGAGAAGAAATACCAAAGGTTAAGGAATTGGATGTGGCAATCGCCGATTTATATCAAGTGATCAAACCAGATTTGGCGGTTATAGATGCTTCATATGTAATGGGGGGGATGGGAGCTATTGCAGGAGGGAAAACTAAATTGGATTGAATCATCGCATCAGATAATTTCTTGGCTGCGGACATTGTTGCTTTGGCATTAACCCAACCCAAATGGACACTCAAGGATGTCCCGCATCTATATCTTATCTCAAAAGAAATCAAAAAAAATGATGACAATTCATTTTTTACAAGTGTTAATGACATCCAAAATAATCCAAAGGATTTTACTTCCTTTGTCCATGAAATCGCGGGACCACCGGATACAGTAACTATAAAATATCCCAATGTCATATTATATTCAAAAAACTCTTGTTCCTCGTGTGTATCCACCGTCTCCCTCTTTCTAAAAAATAACAAAGACTTAATTGACAAAAATTTCACCAAAGAAAACCCTCTTCGATTGGTCATAGGAACCGGCAATAAAGATATTAAGGTTTATGAAGATACATTCTTAGTAGGAAATTGCACAATGAATCTTAGAGACAAAAATGGAATCTTCATTAGGGGATGTCCCCCGGTTCAATCGGTTCTTTTGAAAAATGTTTCAGAATACCTCTCTCAATTGGAGAAAGATTCTGAGGGCAACTAATTGATAACCCAAAGATTTAAGAACTAATGGACTAAGTGACAAGTGAACAATAATGAAACGATCAGAAATTGTGAAAGTTGATGCTCGAGGTAGAATAGTAATCCCGGGATCCATGAGAGAATTATTAGGGATTAAAAAGGAAAGCCAAATAATGATTGTGGCCGATGAAGAAAACCCTACTGAATTACGAATAATTCCATTACTTTATTCTAATGATCAATCTTTTCTTAAAATGCGGATAATTATACCTGATGAAGCGGGGGCATTAGCAAAGATTGCCGGAGTGTTTGGAGAAATGGAGATATCTCTCCTTCATGGACAAACAACGGTCACAAATAAAGGTGTTGATGCAGAATGGGAAATTATTAGCCCTGTACCCGATGTATCTATTGACGAATTGAAAAAGCAATTAAAGGAGAAAGGCGGGGCCAAAAGAATAATTGTAGAAAATACCAGCTTTTAAAGCAAGGTATATTTAAGTTCAGGAAATATAAGATATTTTATCTTATCTTTAAGGAATAATAATGGCCGCTAAAAGCGAATATTATTTTTTTATCTATGATTTAGGATTTTGATGAATTTAATCTCAATAAATTGTACTTTAAGCTATTTTCTTAGCGCAGATATGGGAAATATCCTTAATCTGCATGATGGATATCCACTTGAAGTCCATAAAGGATTAATTGATATTATTTCTTCCCCTTTTAATCTCAATAAGGCACAAAACACCATAATAGGAGAAACATTAAAATATTTTGAACCAGGAGTTCAAATTAATACAGGTGATTTTTACCTTAGAGAAAAGCAAATCGTAGACTCTCTCAAGGAATTATACCAAAAAGAAAAGGTTTTGCCATCTATCCATCAAAAAAACAATATCCAACCCCTTAATTCCTCCAGAGATTTTAAAAAAGAACTAATTAGCAACATAAAAAAAACAGAAGAGATATGGAGCAATAATATTTGTGTCCATTTACCGGTAAGAAAACAAGATGATACAGACGAAGTTATTCAAAACCTTACCAAGCCTGAATTATTAAAGGTAATGAAAGCCCATCCGAGTATTTCCATTGATTTAGAAAATAATCATCATAATTCATATTTCGGAAACTTATATCATTGTACTCACTTATTGGAAAGGCTCGATGATAAACTCGAAGATTTAGGAAAAAGTAATCTGAAGGAAAATTTTAACCTCACGTTTGATTATGGGCATTTTGTAACTCAAGCATATTATCTTAAATACGATAAAAGAGAGATGCTTTTCGATTTTTATAAAAATTCAGGAAAAAGGATAAGAACCATTCATGCTCACAATAATGATGGGATCCATAAAGATCAACATCTTCTATTGGGGTTAACACCACAAATTAGCAAAGAAAAATCAAATATGGGATTCATCGGGAATAAAAAAGTCAATCTCTCAAAATTAAAGGAGAATGAAAAATTATTTTTTGAGACGCTACCTGAGTTAGAATGGGTCAAAAGAGCTAAAAAGAATAGATTGGGTGTTAAAAAAATAAAAAGGGACGGAATTGAAAAAGAAAGAAAGCATAGCACCAATTTATCTCAAAATACGAATTTTGTGATAGAAATTGATTCTAAATATTCCAAAAATGCAATAATCACATTTATCGAAAGAATTTGTGAAAAGCTTTAAATATATTAACCCAGAAATAGATTCAAAAATTCTGTACTTCATATTAACGAGAAAATATGGCGTTATCTATACAAAAATAACAATTGCAAAATTCATCAAAGCTATCAAATTTTTTATTAAAACAAATTTTTTTGAAAACGAGATACTCCTCTCTCTAAAGGCTCAAAAGAATTAAGATGTAAAATATAGATAAGTTAATTGTACAAGGTATTATAGAGAGAAATAAATCGGATGGGAACTTACCAGTAAAATAATTCACTGGAATTTGTTCCCATCCTCGACCGTTCTCCTCCCAGTCTACTTAGATCTAAAGCAACACACATATATAAAGATGATTGATTTTTGTTAAATAAGATATCCAATATTTATTAGTCCGTTGTTAAATAAAGAGATAAAATTGCCTCTATTCAGTAAGAAAGAAAATATACAATAATATATATTGAAAGGAAGGAATTTAAACAATGAGTAAATGCGATGTACTTCTAATTTCAGTGGGAAATGAGGGAAGAGATCGGAGACAATCAATCCCCTTAGCATTGCCAGTATTGAAGGGAGTTTTGGAAAATAAAAATTATCAAACGAAGTGTATTGATGATTATTTCATATCTTGGAACACTCAGGAGGTATATAACTTACTTGACAAATTTAAACCCAAAATTATTGGATTAAGTGCAACCGCCTATGAGTTTAATTCCTTAAAAAAGATTGTGAGGACAATAAAGAGTTATTCCATTGAGATTGCGGTCATTTTAGGGGGTTATTGTTCTCTTTTAAAAGACTTGGCAAAGAAAACTGGTGCGGATGCTGTGTGTCATGGAGAAGGAGAAAAAACCATTATAGAATTAGTTGAAATCTTCAAACAACCAATATCTTCATGGAATACATCATTAAAAAACATAAAAGGTATTAGTTTTGTTGATGAAACTAGCGGAAATACGATTAAAAACCAATCCAGAGCCCTCATTCAAAATTTAGACACTCTTCCTTTCCCTGATTATTCGGATTTTTTGGAAATTTTAAGAGAAGAAACTTCCTATTGGATTCCATTTTATGCCCAAAGAGGATGTTATAATAATTGTACATTTTGTGATATTATTCCATTTTACGGAGAACAAAAAATAAGATCGATGAGCCCCGAAAGAATTGTGCAATGGATTAGGAAAACATATGAAGAAATGAAAAAACCATATTATCTTTTTACTGATGATAACTTCATGAGTAAGGAGAGGTTTCTAAAGGGAATGATCTCTGAATTATCAAAATCCCAACTTAATAATAAAATATGGATAAACTTTCAGACGAGAGCTAATGACATCATCAGATTCCAACATCTTCTCCCCGAATTAAAACCATTTATTTTTTCAATAGAATTGGGGGTTGAGAGTTTTTCCGACTCCCAGCTTCTCCGATTTAACAAGAATATTTCCAAGGAACAAAATTTGAAAGCCATTCATATACTCTCCGAATTAAATATTCCCTATAATCTCTATTTTATGTTTCTGGATGGGAAAACTACTATTGAAGAGTTGAAAGAAAATATAAAAACAATCCTGACCCTACCGGATGTTCCAAATTTCGGTTTAGAAAATTCAGTCCCGGAGATTATAAATGATTACCAATATTCCGCACTCTGCGATCTCCAAGGAAACCCCACCATTAAGTATATCCCCTTCTTGGAGGCATTCCATCATTTTTTGGAAGAAACAGAAGAAATTAGAAAAGCATTTGTGCTATATCGAACTCTCAAAAAAATAAAATCAGAAAACAAAAAAACAGAACGCAATACAAATGAAATGCAGAATTTTCAAACAAGCTTCTTCTCAAGCATTGGGAAAAGTTTTTCTCCCAGAATCGAGAAATTAGGCCGAAAGAGGCTGAAAAAAGCATTGGAAATTGCCGGATTTTTTCAAAATAACAAATTAAAGGGAAATCCAAATAAAAATAAACAAGTTGAAAAGGAAATTAAGAATTTTAATACTCAGATCGACCAGATTTTGAAACCCTTTATCCGAATAGGAGTAAATTTCGAGGATCTTGCCGAGAATTATTGACTGATTTGTAAATTACCAAGTTTTTGACATTATTTCTGAAAAAGTACTTAAACCCTTAAAGAAAAAACCAAAATGCATAAGAAAATTTATTATATCATTTTAACAAAATATAATCTATGAGTTTTTATGTTGATATTTCTGATGAAGAATATCGTAAGCTTAGAGAAAAAAAGAGACAAGTAATGAAAAACTTCAATATCTGTAAGAAGTATTTCAAAAGCATAAAACCCTATGTTTATTGTGATATTTGCGATACCGTCCTCGAAGATATAGAGATTGATAAGGAGGACATCCGTAACGGATTACAAACCGGCCTCTATATATATAAATACACTCACACGAATCCAGATCATGATCCCGACGATCCAGAAGATTTAAGCCATAAAGAACATACTGCCCAGATATATATTGATGCAAATTATGATGTTCGAGGAGTTAGATGTTTCTTTGGCACAGAGTTATCTACCAAAGAAATATCAGAAGGTGCCAAAATTCCAATTGTGGTTAAGGAAATACCCCCAATGAGCGTACACCTTGGAATGCTTTCCCCTGCAGAATATAAACTCCTTCAAACTTGCGATGGGAATAATACCCTTAGTGATGTGGCAGAAATTATGGAAGAACCGATTGAGAATGTTGAAAATATGATTAAAAAGCTCAGGGACAAGGGTTTGGTAAATTTAATTCTTCGTGCCTAACATGTAGAAATATTTCTATTTTTCACTATTTATTTCTCCTTTTTAATTACTCTATAAAAAAATTAGAACCAAAATAATTATCTATCGAAAATGATTGGTGATTGGTTGGAATCTATTTAATGTCTCTTCTTTGAAGGAGAGATCATCCTTAGCAGAATTTGGAATAATTAAAAATAGAAAAAGTCCAAAAGCCAGTAGACCCCACATAAAATCAGG
>CAZEPC010000272.1:0-6713 GCA_964513765.1 uncultured archaeon | reverse complement strand
TTTAAATTAGACGGACTTATCGCCAGATTAAGGTTATATTTGTCCAGAGTTCAAATGCTCTACTTGAGCGCCACTATCGCGGAGCCCAAAAAGCTTAGCAAGAGCTTAAGATCCGCACTCATTCATTACAATGACAGGCCAGTCTCTATTGAACGGCATCTTCTCATCTGTATGAGCAGGCAAGCTAAAAAACATTACCTTAGGGATTTAATTCGCCATGAATTTAAGAAACGATCCTCGTACGGGTATAAAGGACAAACAATTGTGTTTACCCACTCACGAAGGAATACTGAAAGCATAGCTGAATATCTAAACAAGGCACATGTACCCAGTGCCGCATATCACGGTGGATTAAACCACTATCAACGTAAAAAGATAGAAAAAAGATTCGAACAACAAAAGATCGCAGCAGTGGTCACCACCGCAGCTTTGGCGGCAGGGGTCGATTTTCCAGCCAGCCAAGTCATTTTCCATAAGCTCGCGATGGGAATTAAGGCTTTGAGTGTGGCAGATTTTGAACAAATGTCGGGGAGGGCTGGAAGATTTAAGAAACATGATAAGGGAAAAGTGTATCTTCTGGTTAGGCCCGGAAAAGAAAGCTTGGGGGCTGCAGGAGAAACCGAAGAGAAGCTAGCCGTCAGACTGTTAAAGGGAAAAATGGCACCTTTAGAACAACCTTTGGAGGAGGACCCCCTCTATTCCGAAGTGTTGGCCACAATATCAATGTACAGCAATCCCCAAAAGCCAAAGACGGGTATCAAGCAAAGCAAGCTCAACTTGTATCACGGAAATCTTTTTAACTGCGGGTTTTCCATGGAATACGCCCTTCGGGACCTCCTATTGCACCATTATATCAAAAAGAAAAAAGACAAAAAAGGAAATTTGATATATCGAACCACGAGATTCGGAAAAGCAGTAGCCCAATCCTTTTTCACCTTAGGAGAAGCAGATTACATCCGGGATCTTCTCACAGATAAAGTGACCGAGGACAACCCGCCAGCCGATCCCGTGATAATCGCCATGCATCTGGAGGAGTTCAACAATGTATATGTTACCAAGAGAATGATTGCCGATTTAAAAACCGAATCACAGGGTAACTTGGGCTCAAATAATCTCTTTTCCACTTCGGTGCTCAGCATGACCGGGGCAGAGCATATGGGAAAAAAGGGCAGGAGAATTCCAAGAGGGGTGTTCGATACCATTATCAAATGGCAAGAAGATATATTTAATTGTAATTGCGAGGAAAAGCCATATTGCGAGTGCGGAAAACTCAATGTGGCAGGCTACATTTTAGATTATCGATTGAGCGGACTAAATTTCAATCAGATCGCCCAAACTCTTAAAGATGTATATGAGATTAAGGTCTTTTTGGGCGATCTTATGGATTATATTGAATCGATAATTTATGATCTTCTAGCAATTGAGAAGATCGGCAAAGCATTGGACATCCCAAGAGAGACACAAGAGAAGATCAAGGAAATCCCCTATATTGTAGATTTATTAGTAAAGGGACCAAAAGGAAATCACGTTGATCAAGGGGTCCTAATTGACCAACGTAAGCATCAAAAGAAGAAATATGGCAAAAAATCGAAGAAAAAATAGATTGGAAAAACCTTATTAGTCCGCCCCATTGTTTACTTGTATGGCAGATAAAAAAGGTATTATGAAATTTTTAAATGATTGGGTCTTTAAGCCCAATTACGTAATTACCAAGACCATACGAAACTTCATGGATAACATGGGGATTTTAGACCCCATTGATCAATTTATTTACACAAAAATTGAAGATCCTCTCTTTTACATGTGGTTTACGAACTCTTATGATTTAAAAATTATAAATGATGAGGTAATTCCATCTGAGGAGGAGGGGTGCTGTGTATTTGCGGCAAATCACCAATCAATAATGGATCCATTAGTAAGCGGGTTGGCCATAGTTCATAATTCTAGAAGAATTCCATTCCAACTAACTAAAGCTGAATTGGGAAAAGACCCTATGTTAGGTAACTTTGTGGATATGAACCAAACAATTTTCATTGAGCGGGGAGAACATGATATAGAAGCATTAGAAAAATGCGTGTCCGAGATCAAGGAGAATAATAGACCAATTTTGGTATATCCGGAAGGAACCTATGGGCCAGGCAATGGAGTTATGTTAGAGTTTAAAACAGGTGTGGCCAGAATCGCGTGGGATGCGCAAGTACCCATCATCCCAATGGCAACGTGGGGAATTGATAAAATTATGGGGAAAGAGGCCAGCCGTTCCATGAAACCCCCAAAAAGCGAGGGCAAATTACGAGTTAAATTCGGCGATCCAATCCCACTTTCGAGATTATTTCCCGGTAAATCCGCGGAGGATCAAATTTCCCGGGAAGAATTTCAAAAGGGCACTGAAAAAGTTCAGCAAGCCGTACAAGGAATCTGGAGCGAATTGAACCAAAAAGAACTAGAGCAATATTAGAAATAGAGAAAAATGCAAAATAAAACAAAAAAGCAAAAAAAATGAAGAGCTTACTCTTCAAAATATGTTTAAATTAGTGTTTTCAACTTTCTATTTTTTATTTATTTCTTTTTCTTGATTATGACCATAACCACCACTATTAAAGCAACTCCACCAATTATAAACCATACATAGTTATTTTTAATAAACTCCAAAATATCGTTTATATTGTTAGAATTGGATAAAAGCCCTCCTTCAATAGAATTAATGGTAACATCATTGATCGTTTCATTCTGTTTAAGATTCATTAGAATTCCATCACCGTATTCAAATTCTGATACAAATGACCACTAATAACAGTAAAATTATACTCAAGGGTATTTGCATTTGTTCTTGGCTGAACAATTATCCAACCGATCAAAAAGAATGTAAAATCTATATTCATTGAATCCAATCTTTTCAGCTCCATCATCATTAACAACAATTTGGTTTCCCGATTCCTTTATGCTCTTTGTATGCATTGTGGAGTTGATGGAGATATCATCATAAGAAGCACTAAAATTAAATAAATAATCTCCAACCTCTAAATCACATAGATATTTTGTGTAAACCCTTTCATAAATTGAATCAAAATCTTCATTAAAATCACTTTTTAAAGCATCAAAAGGATTGATTTAAGGATGAAATGCCTATTTTTTCAACAAGAATTCTCCCGAGATCTCAAATCTCCCAAAATATGCAGGGTAATCCTTTATGATTTGAACTAATGTTTCTTCTTTAAGGCTCACTCTATGGGCAAGGGAGGAAATCTTGATTTTACTCACAAATTTAAGCAAGTTTTTCAGCCGCTTTACCACATTCTGGTCATACGGGAGTTTTTTATCTCCATTTTCGGGAATAGAGCTTTTGTTTTTCACTTGAGCTTTTTCCTCCGGCACTTCTCCCACGGATTCTATTTTTATGGAAACTTTATCAGGTTGAGTATCCTTTTCTCGGGGGAATTTAGAGTCTTTTTGTTTTTCATCCTCCATTGAAGCCATTGAACCGAATAAATCCCCAAACGTTCCTTTCAAAAAACTTTGGTTAATTTTTTCCATAAGATCCGCAAACAAATCACCACTTACCTCTTTATCTAAGCCAAACTTTTCTGCCACTTGATCAGAAACTTTATCCATCATTTTCCTATCCTTCACATCTTCCTCTTCGAGATCTAAATTTGAGAGAATATCCAAGGCATTATCCATCACTTCATTCCTTAGAGTTTCCCCTTTGTTTTTTTCCTCATCTGTTTCCTCTTTTTCAAAAGGAATATCAATTGAGGGGGAGGATGATTCTTCATCTCTTTTTTCTAGTGTGAACCCTTTATTCTTCTTCATATCACCAAGCATTTGATCGAATAAGTCCATAAACTCATCGTTTTTGAAGAGTTCTTCTTGAGATTGATCAATTGAACTGTTTTGAGTAAAATGATCTTGTGGTTTCTCTCCATTTTCAGCAAGAGAATCAGAAGGTTGAGCTGGTTGACCTTGGAACATTGATTTCATAATTTCACCGGCCATATTAAAAATCTCGGTCATAAATTCATCATCCATCTGATCTTTATCCTCAGAATCCTTCTGTACTTTGTTTTTATCTTTCGGCGGACTTTCTCCGGATCCCTTTTCTTCCTTGCGGGTGGTACTATTCTCGGATTCTTTTTCTTTCTCCGGAGTGCCACTTTTTTTCTTTTTCATAGCATTCAACTCAATAATTTTATTATTCCTATATAATCTTTGGTCATTATTCTAAAAGGGCTTGAATTTCTCGAGAAATCAAAAAAACCCATCTGGAATTAAATTCTTAGATTTATAAAATTCATGAGCTTTACAGAGGAGATAGAGTAGCAATACCAAAAACACCACATAATAGAGGGTCATATATGCCGGAAAAATGGCAACAATCCCGCAAAATGCAATGAATAGGGAGAGTTTTGTGAATTGCGCAATTGGGTTTTTTATGGGGAAGAGGGATTGTCCTTCTTTGAGGCGTTTTTTCGCTCGAATAAGATTTCTGATCATCCCATAAATCCCGGTCAGGCCGAAAATTAGGAAGAAAGTCAGTATTTCGGGGGCAAATTCATATTCTCCCTCGATTTGAATGGTATAAAAACTGAAATGCTCCATTAATTGGGAGGAAGCTCCAATAAGAACATAAAGATAAAGGAGGAATAATCCCAATACGAAAAACACGTGTTTTCTCCATTCAATCTTTTGCTCTTGGTTTTTGTCCATGGTCATTATTTGATCGGATTCAGATTTTGTTTTGGAAATACCTGAGTTATTTGAGTCATTTGAGTCTTTGTTGGCATTTTTACGATTTATGGTCCCGTTTTCGGCGATTTTTTCCCGGTTATTACGGTTTTCAACAACTTTTAAGAATCTTAGAAAGACAAACCCGATGGAAATCCCACCGATCAAACCAATTGATTCTTCCCAAAGTTTCCACCAAGAGTGGAAATTTTCTAAATCCCCAAAAAACCATAAGGACCCCAAGGGAAATGCAACTCCAAAACCAAGGGCCATAATCCCGATGACTTTCAACCCTTCCCAATTTTTCAAAATTCCTTCGGCAATTGCAAAACCAATCGTGACTCCAATTAATACCCCTAAAGACGGAAGAGTACTCATAGTTCTTCCGCAATACTCTGAGGATGAACATTCAGAGAGCAAATAAAGATCTTCGCTATATGCTGGAAAAAATAACTGTGGATTATATTTGATGATGAAAAAGCCCAACACACCGCATAATGCTGGGATCCCAATCCGGATCAGTTTTTCTTTTACAGATTCGGTTTTTTTATAGGTCCAGGATAATATACCACCTGCATTTCCACCCCATTCAACCCCAACTACAAAATGCCACCCAAATCCCCATAACGGATTGATTTCAATGGTTTCATTTGGCCCGGTCATAAAAATACCTTTTATCCAGGAATTAAATTGTCCATATCCTGTGAGACCTCCCAATGCAATTCCAAAACCTAGGGCAAAAAATTGCCAGCGGGCATCCACACCCCTTATCTTGGCTAAAATATAGAAAAGGCTGGACCACCAAAAACCTGCAACAACCCCTCCCGGTATTCCACCCCAACCACTCGTTCCCCGGATAGCCCATCCAAAGGCGCCCACCAACCCGAATAAAATCACGGGTAGTACTTTGTTATAGAAAATGTCTTGCTTTTTTCCATGTGATTGAAAATAATAATGATAAAGCTTGTATTGATCTAAATTTCCGATTTCCATTATATTGAATATGATCGAATTATAGTTAAATTATTCCATGCAAAATTCATTATTGGGAGCTTTAGGTTTTTTGAATCTAGGTTTTAAATTATGAATCCATAAAGGAACGGATGAAAACCTATAGATTAAAGCAATTACATTTATAATTCCATTTGATCTAATAATATTCGTGCGTGATTAAGTATGCAAAAAAAAGTGTTAGTAACGGGTGCGTCATCGGGACTTGGGGAGGCAATTGCTTTAAAGCTGGCTAAAGAAGGAGATTTTGTTTATGCTGGTGCCCGGAAAACAGATGACATAAAAAAATTAAGCGAAAAGAAGAACACAATTGGAGTGAGATTGGACATCACAAAGCCAGCCCAAATCCAAGCAGCCAAACAAAAAATAATGGCAAAAACACCCGAACTTCAAAACCCTCTTGATGTGATTGTGAATAACGCGGGGGTAGCAATCGGCGGGCCTTTGGTCGAGTTCAATGAGGAAAAACTCAAACACGAATTCGATGTCAATGTGTTCGGCGCTTTCCGAATAACAAAGGCATTTTTTCCCCTTCTCCAAAAATCAAGCAACGGTCCGCGAATAATTAACATCTCATCTACCGCAGGAAAACATGCCCTTCCCTTTTTCGGACCCTATGCCATGTCCAAATATGCACTAGAAGCCTATTCGGATTCACTACGTAGGGAGCTGGATCCCCTTGGAATTAAAGTGGTGATTGTTGAACCAGGAAAAGTAAAAACCGAGATATGGAAAAAGGCTCAGCAACAACTAGACAATTTTGAGCATTCCATGTTCCGGGAGAGAGCATTACCACTGGTGAAAGACTCTCTCAAAAAAGGCTTAGAGAAAGGACAAGATCCCCATAAAATTGCGGAGATCATCTATGAAGCAGTTCATACCAAAAATCCCAAAATAAGATATCATTTACCTCTCAGTAAATTAAGGGCATTTGCACTTGATAAATTACCAGACAGTTGGGTTGATTGGTTGGTGAG
>CAZEPC010000271.1:0-6724 GCA_964513765.1 uncultured archaeon | reverse complement strand
AGAAAGATAAATGATCAAGATTGATTCTTATCGAAGTTCCCACGAAATGGGTCGATTTTGAAAATGAGTATTTTCATGTTCTATTTCCTCATACATATTACACAAATCCTTATAATAATGGCTAAACATCTCGTGGATATCACTGCTGGGAAATATGCCCAATTCCGTGATAAGCCCATTTATATAGACCCGTTCTATCGATTCAAAAGAGGGATTAATCGCCCGAAAGTTTTTCTTCGGAACTTCATCCCAATCACGGGTAAGCTCTGTGGGATCACGCATTTCTATCTTGTGTCCCTCTCCATAAACCGTACTTGGGTTATATTTAAATAGGTTCGTGGCCACATAATAAGGAATATGGTTCTCTTTTGCCACTAATGCCATTAGTTTCGCACCAGTTTTATTAAGGACCGTACCATCCCCGGAAAGAGCGTTCGCACCTGTGATGATAGAGTGTACTTTGATAGAGCTCGTGGCCCATCTCATCGCACTATCTACAATATTAAATACCTTAATACCATGCTCTGCCAAAACTTTTGAGGTGATCCTCCCTTGATAAAGTGGCCTGGTTTCTGTGACTACCACCCGAAATTTTTTTCCCTCATCGGCAGCCCGTAATAGAACTTCATCCACGGTTGAGGAATGACAATGGGTCATAATTGTAAATTTTTCATCATTCTCGGGAATAAGTCGCGATCCGAACTTGGCGATCTTCTTTTTGGTTTCCTTGAGCATGTCGTTGAATTCATTTCCGTGCTTCTCTATGAGTTTTATTATATCCTCATCGGGTCTATTTTTCATGTCTCGTTTCAACATACCTAAAATATAGAGAAGGCCGTTTTTGAGTGTGGCTTCCGTATCCCTCGCGGATACCAATACATCTTCCGCCATTTTTAGCTTCTTAAAGAGTTCTTCCTTTTCTAAATCTCGATGACGTTTGGCGAATTTAATAAAATGCTCAATGCCGTACAAGGCAATGTTTGTTGCCCCTTGAATAAAAATATTTGAGATATTTTCGGCGGCTTTTTTCAACTGCTCCATCGTTAATTTTGAATAAGAATATCGAACTAAAAAAACATTTCCTTTTGAACCCTTCTCTGCATTGAATAATATAAATAATACGGAAACAATTGCAAAACCAATTACTCGATCCGAAAAATCTATTCTATTGAGGAATTATTAAAGAAAAAACCAAAAGTAGAAATTAGTTATCACGCTTGGAACCAATTAGAATAGGAGATCTTTAAAAAAAACATCACAAGCCGAATTTACCTTTATTCTCTCTAAAATACCGCAAAGTTTTCTCGACACTTTTTTCAAAGGAAATCGGGGGCAAGTACCCAATTTGTTTCTTCATTTTTTCATTTTGAAAGGCCAAATCCCTTCGGGGTATGCTAATCCGGTACATCGTTAAGGGTGGCCCCTTCTTACTTCCGAAAAATTTGAATAATTTCTCCATAAGAAAGACAAAAGGGGCAATTAACCAATAAGGAACGGAGAAATCGATATTTTTGGCTTGAGCGGCCTTGCACCAAGTATCTACCCAATTTTTCCAGGACAGATTCCCATCTAAAATTATGTAAGGGCCTTCCACGCACGGGGCACCAATCAACTGGTGGATCCCATATGCCAGGTTTTCGGAATATACGTAAGAAATAAGTGATTTACCCTTGTTAATGAGGGCAAATGCTCCGGAAAGAATGGCATCCAGAGCTTTAACAAATGAGGTGCGATCATAAGGACCGTAAATTATGAAACCCGGACGAACAATTGCATAATCCCTCCCTTGTACCGACTCAGCCCATTGCGAAACGAGATTCTCCGCCCTAATTTTGGAGACACCGTAGGACATTTTCTGCATATCTTTTGGCGTGTTTTCATCATCGAACCTATGGCCAGAAAGGGCATGCACGGTCAGGGAACTCATGAAGATAACCCTCCTTACCCTATTCTGCTCGGCGGCATTTAGTAGGTTTTTGGTTCCCCCCACATTCACCTTTTCGTAAAGCTCTTTTGAGGCCCAATCAGAAACAATACCGGCTAAATGCACGACAATATCAATATTTTCGGTTGCTTTTCTCAAACTCTGCATATCCAATAGGTTTGCAACCACAATTTCCATATCAGAATGGTCATTCTTGAGAGTTTCAAGGGTTTTTGTGGGGGTGTTTTCCATCACCATCGCCCGAATATATAGACCCTCATCAGTTAACAGCTCCTTAACGAGGTTTGTTCCCACAAATCCATTTGCTCCCGTTATCAAAACGTTTTTCATCCTCTATCCCACTCCTGTCTAATATAATTCATTTCTTATATAATTGTATTTTTATGACCTCTTAACGATTATAGTTTTCCTAAAAACCTCAACCCACAATAAATATCATTTAAAATCCCGATTAAATAGTGAATCGCGAAGATATAATACCAAGATTGCGTTTTCTCCGCAAAATGACCGAACACAATGCCCACCATAAAAGCCGCGATGATTTCGGAAACTGGTTTGTGCATGGGAAACCAATGTATCAGAGTAGTTATCACACTAACGAATATAATAGCCCTCCATTTCGACCAATGACGGTTTAAACCCAGTTGCATCAGGCCCCTGAAGAAAAATTCATAGGAAAGATAATACAGTACTCCGTAAAGGAGTTCATAAAGAAAGAATAAGGACCAGGAGTTCAAAATAACTTTAGTCAATGGATATTCGTTGATTAAAGCGGGATCATCAGAACCGAAATAAAGGATCGGAATGGCCAGAAGCGAGAGAACTAGTAGCTTTTTTCCCAATTCCCAATCACCCTTTTGCGTGCCAATAGATGATAAGTGAATATTGAGTTTTTTAGTTATAAGCAAACTCGGAATGAGAAAAAGAAACAGGAAGGCCATGGAAAAATGCCAAATATATTGCCCAACAAAAAGAATAACCCCTTCACCACCTAAGATGTTCAATACCCAATGACCAAACTCCGGCATTCCGAGCCCGCAGTAAAGTAGCAGACAAGGTACCGCAATGATCATGATTTGGCGTACGGTCAATATTTCATTTCGGGATCCTTTGGCCGATCTTTTCTGACTTTGAATTTCTTTGGTTGACCCTTTTTGGCCTTGAGGATCCTTGGGCGAGTCTGGTTGGTTTTGATGAGTGTTCTCGTTCTTTCTTTCGGGATTCATTGAATAATTCCTACCTCTTTTATTCTATTAGGTAAAATCCAAATTAATCTGGGTTTTCTATCGGTAATTGAATTTCGGTGAGAAGCTCATCCTCGCTGTCAATTTGTTCCGGGGTTTTAAGGTAAAGTTCCCTTGAAGGGCCTGCAGCGATAAGATTTTGATTGTTAAGGTATTTGAGAATTTTTTCATAGGCAAATCCCACTTTTTGATAAGGTCCTTTATGCAACACGGAAATAACATGTATTTCGGGGAGATATTTAATTTTGATGTCATTTGATGGTTTAACCTTTCCCGTTATAGGGATACACACCTCTATATCCGCATCTTGTTCTTTATATTCCTCATCATGGGCAATAAAAATTGAAGGACCAGAAATCCGAATGAGTTCATTATTAGGATGACGTTTCACATAATTTAGCATTGTGTAGATGAGTGTTCCGATAGTTTTTGCATAGGTCCCTTTGGTTCTCATGCTCAACACACGAATCATTTTGACTTTCTTCACTTCGGGCTGGTCAATGTGGAGTTCTTTATGGTTCTTATTCATAATATCCCCCAGAAAATCTCTCACCTTTCGAATATGGTTGTATTTTTCGTCTATATCTTTCATTTTATTTTCTAAAAGCCCCATAGCGCTTTCCTGATTTTTTTCTTTCAAAAAAGTTAGGTATTTTTCCATTTCCTTCAATGAAAAATCAGCCCAGGAAAGTTGCTTAAGGATAAGGCCTTTTTCAATTTGGGATACCGCATAATATCTGTATCCGCTCAATTCATCCTTCTTGGCAGGGACAAGTAATTCTTTTTTCTCATAGTATCTCAGAGTCTTCTTTGTCATTTGACATAATTGAGAAAATCTTCCAATCTTTATCAAGGGTTCGTGGTTTTGCTCCATTGTTTCAATCCGATCCAGATTATGTTATTATGTAAAGAATCCATATGTTGCTTACTAATACTCGTGCATACTGATATTGTTGCTTACTAATACTCGTGCATACTAATATTGTTGCTTACTAATACTCGTGCATACTAATATTGTTGCAAATTGATCTAATTACTCTCTCTAATACTCTTAAACATTATTATTATTATTATTATTGGTTATAAATCCCTTGCATACAATTATTGTTGCTTATTAATACTTTGAAAAAGTTCCAAATAATTTTTTCGATCTTTATTCCTTCATTTTCAAATCGATCACATAGAAGCATATATAGGAGTGTTTTTGATCTCTAGATGTATGCCTAAAATAGAAATTTCAGAGGAGGTTCTGGATTACATTCAGAAACATAAGAATGAAGATGAATCCGAATCCGAATTCTTGATGAGATTGTTTAAGAGCGCCGAAAATGATATAAGCCGAAAGATTCTGTTTATTGGGCCACCAGAAGCAGGAAAAAGCAGTATTCGGTTGGTCTTCTTTGATGATAAAAAACCAAAATCCCTTCTGGATGACCCCATAGAGCCCACCCGAGGGATTGAAAATTATATGTATAATTGGTTAGATGTGAAGACAGGTATCGCAGACAGCTCGGGCCAAGAGATTAATAGATGGCTCAACCAAGATAGGGAAATGGCATTTAATGAGACAGATTCCATAATATTTGTGTTCGATGTGTCACAATTTGCCGAAAGCTACCAGGAGATCTGCGAAAAGATTGCGAAGGCTCTGCAAAGAAAGACAAAGTTAGCACCGAGAGCCAGTTTCAGCATATTCTTGCACAAAATTGACCTTCTTCCCGAAGAAAAGAGTGAAAATATGCTGAAAACCATTAAACAAAAAATAAATGCATATCTCACATCTCAGAATCTTAAAAGAGAAATGTTGCTGATCACCTACTATGCCACCAGTATAAAGGGAGAACTCATCTTAAACCTCTATAAGAGCATGCGTTCGATATTATACCCTTACAGCAATGTGATTAAGAATGCCATTTTACCCAGTATTGAAGAATAATCTTCTATCGGACAATTCGCATTTCGTTAAAAACCACCACCCTAAGAAAGGGATTTTAATTTTTTCCTCAATAACAGATACAAGGAATGAGTTGGGTAGGTAAAACAAAAAGCAGAAAAGAAGTAAAGTTTAGGATCTTAATCGATTTTTAGCGGTGATATTTTTCCAAAAACTCATCCAAAGGAATAGGTGTCATGGATCCGCGGGTCACAAAGTCATAAATAATATCTGAAATTACCGCTTTACTGCGATTAAGTCTGTCCTTGGCCTCGGTCAAGAGCTCCCCTAATATAATGTATCCCTTCCCTCGAGCAAGTTCCTCGCCGACTTCCCATACTTTTCGGCTCATCCTTTTAAGATCATTGGGGGGAAGTCCCATCTTATGGGGTAAAGTAAAATCGAGATGAAATACCTCATTCACCAAACTATTCAAGCTTTCCCGGGTATCAGTATCCTTATGAAAGACATCAATGTCCCCTTCCAACTGTTCGTATAATTTTTTTAACTCTCTCCCCCAGCGACTTTCCATCCTAATGGAAAAACTATGCAGTGCCTCACGGGTAAATCTGTTGGGCTTGGCTGAGATAATTAATATGGTTGTGGTGAGTTTTCCCGCCCGCATTACTAAATATTTATTCTTCACGGAGGCTTGGGTGATGTCACCTTCGATTTCGGGAAGATCGATCTCTTCAAACTGGATGGCACGCCGCACTTCCTCCAAGAATTTGGGGTCAAATTCCTCAGTGGGTGCGGATCTGACATATATAACGCCCTTGCTATTGTTGTGAATCACTAAAATATACGATACCGAAATACTCACTTGGAAATAATTTGACATCTTTTTGCACTCTTTTGTTGGTTGGTAATAGGGTATTGACGTGTTCCTATTAATATTTAAAATGTAAAAACAGAAAAAAGTTTCTAACTTTTCACCCATCAAAAATTCTAGATCCGCTCATCACTAATATCAATAATACAATAATTTGTGAAAATTTTTCATCAACACAATTATTTTCAAAAAAAACCACGAAATTCTAAACATGAGCAATATAGATCAAAATGATTCAAATGAATCAGCTCAGAAAAGAGAAACCCAAACATCAAAAGATGTGAAAACCGCGGTATTGTTGGTATGGGTAATGAGGATCGGCCTGGTTTTAGCCGTATCCAGTGCCTTAGTCATCATAATGGCGGAGGTTCTATTCATTGCCTTGGGAGCAGATTTCAATGCACCTATGACAGCAAAAATCCCTTGGATCATTCTGGGAAGCATCTCTTTGGGCATCTTAGTTTTAGCCGGAATTATCAAGGTTAAGAGTTATCCAGATGTAACTAAAGCGGATGTTATGTCCTACGAATTAAGAGAACAGGGTAGAAAAAGCCATAATATTCTTTTGAAAATTTCGGCTCTCGGTTGCACTTTAAGCACGGTCATACCCGCACTTTGGTACGCAATTTACGCCACCTACATCTTCACCATTGAGGATGGAATTATCGGATGGTTACTATCCGTGGTTGCCATAATTGCCGGCATAGTTGCCTTGGTGTCAACCTTTAGAAAAACTTCCACGTTATACTTGTTTTTGTATTTCGGTTTCA